>CALICR010000227.1 GCA_938049125.1 uncultured Clostridia bacterium | reverse complement strand
GCGGAGCAGGCACAGGACATGAGGAAGTCGCGGTTGCCGTAGACGATCTCGCCGTTGGTGCCGAGGTCGATGAACAGGGACATCTCATCCCGGTTCCAGATCATGCTGGAGAAGGTACCGGCGGTGATGTCGCCGCCGACGTAGGAGCCGATGTTCGGCGCGAGGATGACCGGGGCATCGGGATGGACCGGCAGGCGCAGGTCGATGCCCCGCAGGCCGTCCCAGGAGAAGAAGGACGGGATGTAGGGCTCCATGCGGACGGGGTCGCTGTCCACGCCCAGGAGCAGGTGGTTCATGGTGGTATTGGAGGCGATGCAGACCCGCAGGATGCGCTGGACGTTGACGTTCGCCGCCTTGGCGAGGTTGGCAATCATGGGCGCCAGGGTCTCCTTTAAGATGGCATCCTGGAGCTTTTTGCGGCCGCCCTCGCGGCTGGCCTCGATGATGCGGTTGATGACGTCGGCGCCGTAGCGGATCTGGCCGTTGCCCGCGGAGGCCTTGGAGAGCAGCTTGCCGTTCTCCAGGTCCGTCAGGACGCCGGTGACCGTGGTGGTGCCGATGTCGATGGCAAGGGCGCACAGGGGCTTCTTGTCGTCCGGCGGCAGAAGGTCGAGGACGCGGACGCTGCCGTCGGGGCGGCGCTCGGCCACGGCGCGGACGGAGAAGTTGTTCTCCCGCAGCGTCTTCGCCAGCTTCTCCATGACGAAGAAGGGCACATCGACCTTCTTCGTCCCGGCGGCCTCCTCCATGGCCCAGGTAAGGCGCTCGACGTCGGGCATGGTGTCCTCCAGCGTCGGCTCCGCCATGGTGAGGACCGTGGAGAAATAGGGGTTGCCGATCTCGATCCCGGCGTCCCGGATCTCCTGCTGGAGGGCCTCAAAGATGGCGATCTCCTTGCCCGAGGAGAGGTCCGCGGTCTTCATGCGGCTCTGGTAGGCCGAGGCGATGTCGGGCACCATGACGGTGACGTCGCCCTGGACCTTGCTCATACAGGCCAGCCGCCAGCCCTCGGCGAACTCGGCCTCGGAAATGTGGCTCGTGGGGAAGGACTCCAGCTCACCTGCCACCAGCTTCACGCGGCACTTGCCGCAGGCGCCGTTGCCGGAGCAGGGCGCGTCGATGGCGACGTTGGCGCCGCGCGCCACATTCAGCAGGTTGTCCCCGGGGTTGGCGGATACGGCCTTCTCGCCGCCGCCTTCGAATTGAAACAGCACATTACTCATTTTCGCGTCGCTTCCTTTGCCTTTTCTAAATTAGGTTTCGGTTCTTCCGTCTCTTGAGGCCCATTATATCAGGCTTTGTGCCTCCCCGCAAGGGAGAATCCCGGCATTTTTCGATATCCTTTTATTGATTGCCCCTATGAAAAAACCGCTCCTCTCCCCTGCCCCGCGTGCAGAAAACAGGGGACCGGTTTCCCGGTCCCCTGTGTGAGGGTTTGCTTACATCAGCGGCTCGAGGTTCAGGACAGGGTGTCCCTTCTCTGCCAGCCAGTTGTTCAGCTCTTCCATATCCGTGGTGATGGTCTCGTCGGCCACCATGTCGGTGAAGTTGTCGATGCCGTACAGTTCCTTTGCGGTCTTGTTCAGGCGCTCGCCGACGTCGTCCTTCAGCTCCTTGGGCATCCAGACGATGCGCTCGATGCCGTGCTCAGCGGCAGCGAACTTCTTGGAGGCGATGAAGTGACGGCCATGGCCCATGAAGCCGGGGGTCTGGACGCCGCCGCCGGTCATGGAGGCCAGCTCGCCGAAGGTCATGCCCGTGGGGGTCATGCCCGCGTACTCACGGTTGACAATAACGAGGCCGCCGGACATGGGCTCGATGCCGCAGATGCACTCGAAGCAGCCGCAGGAGGTCATGGGGTCCTCCATGATGGAGTAGAGCGTGACCTTCTCCAGCGCGCCGTGGGTGGCTTCCTTGACGGCTTCGTTGACGGTGTCGTAGGCGCCGAGGCGCTCATCGGTGCAGCCGGTCTTGGCGATGGGCTGGGACGGACCGTTGGGGTTCAGCTGGTAGGTCGCCTTGGCGTCGAGCCAGGAGACCGCGCCGCAGAGGCCCAGCCGCTCCGGGGTGACGACGCAGCAGTGCGCCGGGGCGAAGGACTGGCAGAGGATGCAGGTGTAGAAGGTGTCCACGGACTCGTCGGTCATGGAGCTGAGGCGCTCGTCGCGGGCGGCGTAGGCGGGCATGGCCTCCTCGTTGAGGATCTTGGCGGCGTGGTCCACGTCGGTGACGAGGGTGACCTGGCACTTATCGACGACGGCGTCGAACTCGTCCATGATCATGGTGTAGAGAACCTCGGCGAAGTGCTTCAGGCGCAGGCCCTTGTCGTAGGCATCCTTGGAGATGCGGATGCGGAACTGGTTGCGCTGGCCGGTGTGCATGACGCCTTCCATGTAGTTGAACCAGGTATGGATCTTACGCTCGATGACGGACTCGAAATCGGCCTGCATCTTTGCGCCGTAGACCTCGATGTAGGTGGCAAGCGGCAGCTCCTTGATGCCGGCGTCAAAATCCGGGCCGTCGATGACGATCTTGTGATCCTCGACCTCGTCCTCGGCGCGCATTTTGACCAGCTCGCAGGTGGTGTTCTTGCCGGAGTACATCTCGCAGACCATGTCGCCCTTACGGATGATCTCGCCCTCAAAGGCAGCGGCAAAGGCGACCGGGATCGGCAGCTCCTTGACCTTGATCTTGATGCCGCGCAGGTGCAGGGAGCGCTTGACGGTCTCGTCATGGTCCAGGCAGCTCTCCAGCGCACCGGGGACCTGCATATCGCCGAGGTCGAGGTCCGCCACGACGGGGAAGCCCAGGGCGATGGCGCCTGCACCGGCGGAGACGGTCACGGCGTCCAGCGCGCCGAAGGTGTTTACAAACGCGGGTACGCGCTCCTTGGTGTAGGCCAGCAGGCCGGGGAGGTCGCCGGGCGTGACATTGCCGAAGATCAGCGCCGCACGGATGGCGACGGTGACGACGTGGATGACGGAGGTCACGTCATGGCCGAGCGGCACGATACGGAACTCAAGACCCATGCGGACGCCCTGCTCCGCGCACTGCTCGATGACATCGCCGACAAGGAAGGTCATGAGGCCCTTGGACTGGTAGTCCTTGACGACCTTGGCGACATTCGCGGCATCGTCCGCTTTGCCCAGAACGACGGCAACGCCGGGGATGTCACCGGTGACCAGCGGAACGCCCAGAGAACGGATGACGGGATCGGGAACGAAGCCGATGCCGGAGTCGGACGCATAGGGATTGCCGCCCTCGACATACTTCAGACCCTCGAGGATCTCCGCGCCGACCGCAGTGGCAAGACCGGCGTTCAGCGCCTGGCCCAGGTCCTCCTGATTGGTGATGAGGCTCTTGAGCACGCCGACACATGCAGGCAGGTCGCCCAGAGTTTTGACCTTGACGCCGGTGGCGGCGTAGATGGTCGGGAAGAAATAGGCGGTGTCCGGGAACGCAATGGCCTTGTCCGCGCCGTATTTGGCGATGGCGTCATTGACCGCACCCTCGGTCAGGCCGGCGACGGCATTGGAACCGCCGTAGATCAGATCTGTTAATGCACTCATGTTTGATCACTCCCAGAAAAAATTGTCATTGTCATGAAACACACCATCAGCAAACAAGGGCAGACACGCGTTTCAGCGGCCCAAATCACCGCTGGACGGCGTCATCGTCGTCGGTGGGCGTCAGCCCACCTTCCTCCTCTTCCTTGCCAGCGGCGATTTTTGCTCGCTGAAACGTCCTTCGGAGTTTTCCGGGAGCAGGTTTGGCGGCTGGCAAGGCAGACGAGGCGGCTGGGCTGTCGCCCAGCAACGAGGAATCACGCAGCCAGACGTCAAAAATGCCCCGGAAAACCGTGTTTGCCCTTGTCTGCTGACGGTTTTCATTGTAAACCCCCCGTGGGGGATATTCCATGGGATTTTCCGTTTGGAGCAAGATTTTGTAAAAAGCAAGCAATTTTTGTGTAAGAATTCGAGTCTCTTCCCCTCTCATTCCCCTGCGGTGACAGCTCTCCCGGAGGGAAAGCCAAGAGCCGGTACCGCGCGGGCTTCCCTTGCCTCTCCCTCCGGGAGAGGTGGCCGGGCAAAGCGAGGCCGGAGAGGGCAGGCGGGGAAGGCATTGACCACGCCAAAGGCCGGAAAAGCCCTCTCAGTCCCCTGCGGTGACAGCTCTCCCGGAGGGAGAGCCAAGAGCCGGTACCGCGCGGGCTTCCCTTGCCTCTCCCTCCGGGAGAGGTGGCCGGGCAAAGCGAGGCCGGAGAGGGCAGGCGGGGAAGGCATTGACCACGCCAAAGGCCGGAAAAGCCCTCTCAGTCCCCTGCGGTGACAGCTCTCCCGGAGGGAGAGCCAAGAAAGCGGCAGGACAAAGGACGCCGGCAGGGCCGGCGTCCTTTTTTACGTTGTTCAGATGTCCAGGTAGGAATCGGAGTACAGCTCGTGGTTCTTGAAGATGTCGCAGGACTTGATGGTCTCCATCAGACGGAGGTCGTTGGGGTTCACGATGGCGGAGGTGAGGCCCTGCATCATGCACATGGCGACCAGCGCGGAGTCCATGATCGGACGGACGTGCTTCGGGCAGCCGTTGGAGTTGTTGGACAGGCCGCCGGTGGACTTCAGACCCTCGTCGGCGAACAGCTTGATGGCGTTCAGGACGTCCATCTGCTTGTCCTGCATGCCCTTGACGACCAGGAACAGCGGGTCGAACCAGAGGTCGTCGGCCTCCATGCCCAGCGCCATGCCGTAGTCCAGCATATGGTGGCAGTGGCCCATGCGCTCTTCGTTGTCCTTCGCAATGCCGTCGGCGGAGCAGAGGGCAATGCAGATGGCGTCGTTGGCCGCAGCCAGGTCGATGTAGGAGATACGGGAGCCGGCGTCAGCGGAGTTGACGATGGGCTTGCCGTTCGTGCGGTTGTAGACCTTGATGCCGGCTTCGATGGCGCGCTTGTTGGCGGTATCGAGGGCCAGAGGCACGTTGTCGAAGTTCTCCTGCAGCAGCTTGACCGCCCAGGTCATGAGCTCGGGACCGTTGGACTCGGCAGGGCCGATGTTGACGTCCAGATAGGTCGCGCCGGC
The DNA here is from genome assembly GCA_938049125.1 of uncultured Clostridia bacterium. GTDB lineage: Bacteria > Bacillota > Clostridia > Oscillospirales > Oscillospiraceae > RGIG3159. The sequence goes on along the minus strand of CALICR010000227.1, from coordinate 6,707 downwards.
CTTGATCTGCTGGGCTGCACGCTCGAGGATCGGGTCCGGGTTGAAGGTGGCCATGGCCTCGCGGATGACCGGGGAGATGCAGTGGATGCGCTCGCCGATGGTAACGAACTTCGGGGAGGAGGGATCTCTCTGCTTGTAGTGGGCATCCAGGTCGTCGCGGACCTTGATGGCGGGGATGGAGGCAGCGATCTTCTCGAAGTCCAGCGGAGCGTTGACGTCGACGGTCTCCTTCTTCTCGGTGGTCGTCTTGGTGGCGGCAACGGCCTCGGCGGCCTTGATGTGCTCGCCGTCCTTGAGGTACTTGACGATCTCGACGGCCTCGCGGGTGCCGACGACGACGTTCCACTCAGGCAGCTTGTCCTGAATCTCGCCCTTCATGACGGCAACCTTGCCGGGGATGACGAGGGTGCGGTTCTTGATCTTGTTCGCAATGTCGAACTCATCGAAGGTCTTCTTCACCGTGGTGGAGGAGAACTTGCCGGCGGCCCAGGCCGTCAGGACGGACATACCGGAGGCGTCGGTGATGATGAGGTTGATCGGCACCTTGGAGCGCTCGATCTCGCCGGAGACCAGGAAGTAGGTCAGGGCAAAGTCCACGGTCATCATGCAGGGGGCGTTCTCGTCGGCGCCGTTCATCGGGTAGATGCCGGGGGCGACCTTCATGGGCTTCTGCGGGTCGGTGTAGACGTTCTGGCGCAGGCCGTAGAGCGGCAGGGCCTCGGCGTAGGTCATCTTCTCCATGACGATGATGGAGCCGTAGCGGACCGTGAAGGTGGAGGCCAGGGCGGTCTGGAGGTGCAGATTGCCCTCGGCGACCTTGGCCAGGTTGACGATGGAGGGATAGCCGCAGGTGCGGTCGCCGTCCTTGACGGCGGTGCGGCGGAGCAGCACGGTGTTGGCGAAGGTGTCCTTGATGGTGGCGCCGGTGCAGTCCACGACCAGGTTCTTGTTGCCCTTGCCCTCGAGCTTGGCGATGACGTCGTAGGCCTCGGCCAGGACGGGCGCCTTGACGCCCAGGACCGCCTTACCGGCGACGGCCTCGTTCATGGCCTCCCAGTTGGCGGCGGTGGCGCCGTCGATGATGACGTTCTTGCACTCGGCCAGGACCGCCTTTGCAACCTCGGCGTCCTCGGTCTCGACGATGACGCAGCGGCCGGAGGCTTCGACCTTCTTGGCGATATTCACGACCTTGTCCGCGCCCTTGCCGGCGTCGTGGACAAACATGAACTCGACGTACATCCGCTCGCCGATGCGCTCATAGTCGACCTTCGCGGTCTCGGCCAGCTTGGCGTCGATGTCCGCGTCGTCCATGCAGGAGCACAGGGTGACGGCGAAGAGGTTCTTGTTGACGAAGGTCTTCTCATGGCGGAAGAGGACGGTCTCGCCGCCGAGCTTGTGGTCGCCGACGGTGATGGTCTTCATCGCGGGAGCCGTCGCCTCGGACAGGGTGGCGATGGCTTCAGGAGAGAAGTGGGGGCACTTGTCGAGAGACAGGGCGCCCTGGGCGACCTTCATGCAGAAGGCCATGCAGGTGGGACAGCCGCACTCCTTACAGTTCTTCTTCGGAGAGAGCTTAAAAATGTCAAGACCTTTTAATGCCATGGTAATTTCCTCCTTCCAGCCTTAGGCGAGCGCATCGATGTAGGCCGCGATGGCGGCGATCGATGCGGGGTGTCTCAGAATGACGGCGTCAGAGCCGGACGCCAGGCAGGCGGCGGCGGTGGTGATCTCCATCTCGATGCCGCGCTCCTCCTGGTTGCCCCACTCGGGCATATCGGACTCGGGCATGACGGCTTCCTTGACGCCCCAGGTCTCGGAGGAAATGGGGGTGACGATGGGCATCTGGAGCTGGGTGTCGCTCTGGGCCAGGGCGGCGGCGCGGACGCGGTCCAGCGTGGAGAGCACGTACTCATAGCCGTAGCCGGCGGCGGCGGAGCCGATGTTCATGACGATGGCGTCATCCGGAATACCCAGCTGGCTCAGCAGGACGTTGAGCTGCTTGGCGAGGTTGATGTCGACGGCGGACTCGGCGCCGACCTTCTGGTTGTAGGCCATGACGGCGGACGCACCGACGTTCTTGTAGTTCTCCTCCTTGGCGGAGAGGACCACAATGTTCTTGCCCTGGAGGGCCTCGGAGACGGCGTTGAACAGGGCCGCGTCCTTTTCGACGTTCTTGCAGCCCATGATGACCAGCGGGAGGTCCACGGCGTCGGAGACGGCCTTGGCCAGCTCGACGCACTTCTCAACGGGCGTGTTCTCGCCGTTGGGGTCCGCGCTCTCGAAGTGGAGCACGAGGAAGGAAACGCCCTCGATGGCCGCGGCCTTCTTGGCCATGGCCACCGCATCGTCACAGCCCTGGTAGAACTCCACCAGGCCGGGCACGAAGGAATAGGTCTCCATACCGGTATCAACGATCTCGACACCGATCCTGGGCTTATTCTTCATGGGCGCATCGAACGTGTAGAACGGCATCACATTGTTGCCGCCGAGCACTGCTGCCTTGTCACCGGTGCCGATGGTCACGGCATTGATGGAGGCATTGAAGGCCTGAGCCTTAGGTGCGAAAGACATGTAACATATCCCCCTTACTATAATATACGGTTTCTTCTATCTTTGAACTGTGACGTCCCCCGACATCACAGGTTCAAGCGGTTCATAATGTCCGCGAGGGCCTGCTTCACCGGCGCGGACTCCGGCACCTGCGAGCTGGGCTTGCCCTCGCAGTCGTACTCGTACACGGTCTCGTCCTGGGGCAGCACGCCGAAGAGCGTGAGGCCGTGCTTCTCGATCTCCTCCTGCACACCGGCGTTGAGAACGCCGTTGGGCGCGCGGTTGACGATGAGGCCCATTTTGCCGGGCTTCAGGCCCAGCTCGTCCACCATCTCGGCGATGCGGGCCACGGCCTGGATGCCGCGGCGGGAGCAGTCGCTCACCAGCAGCAGCGTGTCCACATGGGGCAGCGTGCCGCGGGCGATGTACTCGAGACCCGCCTCGTTGTCGATGACGGTGTAGCGGTAATTGCCGATATACTTGTCGAGCTGGGTCTTGAGCAGGCCGTTGACGAAGCAGTAGCAGCCCTTGCCCTGGGTCCGGCCCATGACGAGCATATCGTAGTCGTCCTCCTCGATGAGGGCGCGGGAGAACTTCATCTCCATGTAATCCGCCTTGGACATGCCGGGCGGGATGGGATTCTCCTTGGCCAGCTCCGCGTGGGCGATCTCCTCGCGGATGTCGCCGAGGGTCGTATCGACCTCGACGCCGAGGACCTCGTTGAGGTTGGAGTTTGCATCGGCGTCCACCACAAGAATGGGCGTCTTTTTCTCCTTGATCAGCCGGTCGATGATCATGCCGCAGGTCGTCGTCTTGCCGACGCCGCCCTTACCGGCCACAGCGATGGTATGCGTCATAGCGTATCCTCTCTGAATGCGCACGGGAAGCCGCCCTTGCGGCGGCGTCCTATGCATACAAGCCTAGAATAGCACAGGGATCCATTTTTTTCAATAGAATTCCGTGTGTATCCTGAAATTTTGTAAGAGTCTCTCAAATTTGCGTGGAAAACTGTCAGATCGGCGTGAAGAAGAACTTTTGGAACAGCCCGGCGCTCTCCACGAAGACGGCGACGGTGCCGTCGGGGCGGGTCTCGCTCGTCAGGCTGCGGATGTCCCCCTTCACGAAGCCGCGGACCCAGGCGGCGGGGTCGTCGGTCTCCACCTCGGAGACGAAGACGTCCCGCATCTGGTTGTTGCGGCAGAGATTCGGGATCTCCCGGACCAGCTCGTACTCCGCCATGGCCGTCAGGAGGCCATGGGCTCGATGACGACGTAGCCCTCCACGAGGTCGGCCACGGCGATGCGGCCCTCGACGGCGGTCTGGCGCTCCATGATATCCGTCAGGAGGATGGTGCCGCCGCGGTCCTCGATGCGCTGGACGTTGCTCATGACGATGCTGCCCGGCTCCTTCGTCTGCTTGTAAACGGTAGAAAGACACATAATAAAGTCAGCTCCTTTGCTTACTGCATGGAGGCGAGCACCGTGGAGAGGCGCAGGTTGCCCTTTTCGAAGTCGGAGACGGCCTGCATGACCTGCTCGTAGGCCTGGTCGAGACCGAGGGTCTTAAGCTGCTTCGCCAGGCCCTCCAGCTCGGCGCAGTGGGCGGTGTTGTGCTTGACCATATAGCTCATGAGGGCGGTCAGCTCGGCCTTGGGGTCGCCGGAGCAGGCGGCGCAGTTTCCGCCGCACGCGTGGGCGTGCTCGTGGGTATGGTCGTGCTCGTGCTCGTGAATGTGATCGTGATGTCCGTGTTCGTGCATAATGGGCTCCTTCCTTTCTGCGGGGCGGCGGGCCGCCCGCGGATGGCTTCTAATATTCGTTCTTATTATACTGAATCCCGGGCCTTTTGTAAAGCATTCTCTGCTTGCAGTTTTTTCCGATTTGTGCTATATTTTTTGAGGATACGATTGAAACATTTTGGGAGTTCCCGGAGGTGCACCATGGCGGAAGAAAAGAAAGAATTTGTGCCCCACGTCCACGCGGACGGGACGGTCCACAGTCATCCCCACGACCATGACCATCCCCACGACCATAACCATGACCATGACCATGCGCACGGCCATACCCACGGCGGGCACACCCACACCCACGAGAACCAGCGGGCCGTCATCAACCGGCTCAGCCGGGCCATCGGGCACCTCGAGAAGGTGAAGAAGATGGTGGAGGACGGCGTCGATTGCAGCGAGGTCCTCATCCAGCTCTCGGCGGTGCGCTCGGCGCTGACCAGCACGGGCAAGGTCATCCTCGAGGACCATCTGCGCCACTGCATCGTGGACGCCGTGGAGCAGGGCGACCAGCAGACCATCGACGAGCTCGTGGCTGCCATCGAGAAATTTGTAAAATAATGGGTCGGAAGCCGCCGGAAACGGCGGTTTCTTTTGAAAAATTTTCTTCATCCTGCCAATCGATAAATTTTTCCTGTTTTTTGAAATTCCCTCTTGCTATTTTGAAAAATCGCGCTATGATAGAGGCGACGGGGGACTTCCCTTACTCCCCCGCCCCATGCGCACGCCAACGTTGCATGAGTAGGGATAACGCGTTAAGTACCGGACGGATGGGAGGTTGCCGCCGGGCGAAGGAGCGCCGCTCCGCGATGTTATTCCGCATCCGCTACCGCACAGAGTTTTCCCACGCCTGGTGGGCGCTGCCTGTAAGAGCTCATGTTGGCGCGACAATCGAATATCCACCCCAACCTCCTCCCAATTTTTATTAGGAGGCATTTTTTATGTCGAAAAGCACCCCGTCCGCCGCGGTCCCGGTAAAATCCGCCCGCAGCATGACCACGAAGGCCCTCGCCTGCTGCGCCCTGCTGGCGGCGCTCAGCGTCGTCTTCGCCCGGCTCATCGTCCCCATGCCCAACGCCACGACGCGCTTCTCCATCGAGGCCGTGCCCATCTTCCTGTCCGGCGCCCTCTTCGGGCCCCTCGCCGGCGGCCTTGTCGGCTTCACCGCCGACCTCGTGGGCTGTCTCTTCTCCGGCTACGGCTACAATCCCATTTTCTGCATCCCGCCCATCCTCTACGGCGTCTGCGCGGGCCTGTTCCGGCCCTGGCTCGCCAGGAAGGTCTCGGTGCCGCGGCTGGCGCTGGCCTTCCTGCCCGCCATCCTCCTCGGCTCCATCCTGTACCAGAGCTTCTCGCTGGCCCTCATCTATGCCGATCCGGACGCCCGCATGGCCTTCTTCCTCACGAAGCTGACCGCCCGGAGCATCCAGTTCGCCATCACCTGGGTCATCGACGTGGTGCTCTGCCAGCTGCTGTTCCGCAGCCGGGTCTTCGACCGCGCCGGGATCTGGCCGCCGAAGGCCAGGCAGAAGGGAGGTTCCGGAAATGTCTGATCGGAAGCGCGCCTTCCCCGTCAAGCGGCTGGCCACGGACGCCGTGCTCATCGCCGTTTACTTCGCGCTGGCGGTGCTCTCCGTCGAGATCGCCGGGGTGAAGATCACCTTCAATTCCCTGCCCGTGGTCCTCGCGGCCATGGTGTTCGGACCCGTGGACGGATTCCTGGTTCCGTTCCTCGGCGAATTCCTGTCCCAGATGCTCCGCTACGGGCTGACGCCCACCACGGTGCTGTGGATGCTGGCCCCGGCCCTGCGCGGCCTCATCGTCGGCTTTGCCGTCCGCGGTCTGAAGGGCTCCATGTCCGTGGACACGCTGCTCGGCGAGAAGCGGCCCTGGGTCTACTTCGTCGTCTGCGCCCTCGCCGCCGTGGTCACGAGCCTCGGCAACACCGGCGCTTACTACATCGACTCCAAAATTTACGGCTACTACAGCTACGCGCTGATCTTCGGCGTGGCCGGGGTCCGGATCGTGTCCAACGTGGTCTCCTCGCTGCTGACCGCGGTCCTCGCCATCCCGGTCCTCGCCGCCCTGCGCCGGGCGCACCTCATCACGGCCGTCAAGGCCGCGCCCGCCGCCCACGGCTGACCGCCGCCAAGACCGGCCCGTGACACGAAAGGAAGGGTCATTTATGATGAACGCACAGGAAGCCATCGCGTATATCCACTCGGTCTGCTGGAAGGGGAGCATTCCGGGCCTGGGCCGCACCCGGGAGCTGCTGCGCCGGATGGGCAATCCGGAGCAGTACCTCCGCTTCGTGCACATCGCCGGGACCAACGGCAAGGGCAGCACCGCCGCCATGACCGCCTCGATCCTGCGC
>CALICR010000226.1 GCA_938049125.1 uncultured Clostridia bacterium | reverse complement strand
GGACGAGCCGACCTCCGCGCTGGACGTCCGGATCTCCGCCAAAATCCAGGAGACGATGGATCAGGTCTTTGCGGGCAAAACGCGCATCCTCATCACCCATGACCTGCGCTACGCCCGGCGCTATGACCGCATCCTCGTGCTGGAGAACGGCGTGCTCGTGGGCGACGGCAGCCATGCGGAGCTGCTCCGGAGCTGCCCGACCTACCGGACCATGAATCAGAACGCGGGAGAGGAGGCAGCCGTATGAAAAAGAAGAAGCACATCAAGCGCTATTTCACCCTCCTCAAGGGCGTAAAGCTCCCGTGGCTCCTCATCCTCGCCAGCTTTGCCTTCTCCCTCGCCACGACGAACGCGGAGCTGCAGACCGCGACCATGACGGCGGACATCATCGACACCAGCCAGAACGCCATCAACGGGAGGCTTCTCGGCAGCTATATCCTCGTCGCGGCGCTCGCCGCCGTGTTCACCATTGCGAGCAACTACTTCACCCGGAAAATGGAGGAGACGATCACGCTCCGGGTGCGCGTCAAGCTCTTCTCGAAAATCCTCCGCCTGCCCCTGCGCTGCTATGACGCCGACAGCGGCGACGGACTTGTCACCCGTGTGACCTCCGATGCCTCCGCGCCCGCGTCGCTGTTCTCCATGGCGGTGTCCTTCGCGGTCTGCGTCTTTACGACGGTGCGGGCGTTTGTCCAGCTCTTTGCGTTCAACCGGACGCTTGCCGCCTACTCGCTTGCCATCATTCCGCTGACGCTTCTCGTCAGTGTGTTCTACAGCAGGCTGACGTTCCGGCTCGGCGTCTACAGCACCCGCGTGATGGCAGGCAGCCTCAGCTACCTCGCAGAGCGCGTGCGGAACTTCCGCCTCATCAAGAGCGCCGCCGCCGAGCAGCTGGAGGCGGCAAAGGGCGGCGCGAGCTTCGGCAGGATGTACCGGGCGGAATTCCTGACGTGGCTGCTGGTCGCGGGCTATCAGCTCGCCTCCAGTCTCTTCTCCATCCTCTTCATCATCATCGTCTTTGTCATCGGCGGACAGCTTCTGCCGAGCGGCGCCGTCACGATCGGCGACCTCACCAGCTTTTACATGGTCAGCGGCATTGCGACGATGCAGCTCATGCAGTTCTTCATGAACGTCGGCTCCGTCGCCGGGACCTTCGGCACCATGCAGAAGATCTCCGAGATCATCGACACGGACGCGGAGCCGGAGGACGGCAGGGACGTGCCGCAGCTCTGCACCGACCTCGTGCTCGACCATGTGTCCTTCGCCTACCCCGGCGGCGAGGACGTGCTGCGCGACGTGTCCCTCCGCATCCCCGCGGGCAAGGTGACCGCCGTCATCGGCGGCAACGGCGCGGGCAAATCCACGCTCTTCAAGCTCCTCACGCGGCTCTATGAGCCGACCGCGGGCGAGATCCGCTTCGGCGATGAGAACATTGCCGGCTTTGCGCTGTCCGCATGGCGCGATCGCTTTGCCTATGTTTTCCAGCGCGATCCCCTCATCGGCGGCACCGTCCGCGAGAACATCACCTACGGTCTTAGCCGGGCGGTGGACGAGGAGACGCTGCGCCGGGCGGCAGAGGAGACGAACTGCTGCGCCTGCATCCTTGAAAAGCCGGACGGCTTCGAAGAGGACGTGGGACTTGGCGGCTCGAACTTCTCCGGCGGACAGGGGCAGTGCATCTCCATCGCCCGCGCCATGCTGCGCGACGCGGACTATCTGCTGCTCGACGAAGCCACCAGCAACCTCGACGTGGTGAGCGAGGTGCAGGTCACGGGCGCGCTCGACCGCCTCATGAGCAACCGCACCACGCTCCTCATCGCCCACAACTACGCCGCTGCGCGGAACGCCGACTACATCGTCGTCATGAAGGACGGCACGGTGGAGGCGGCGGGCACTCCGGCGGAGCTGGCGGAGGCCAACGAATACTATCAGCTTTTCTGCAAAACCATCTGATCAGACCGGGGCGACTGCCTCATAAGGAGAATTTATGCCGAATCACATTCCCACGCTGCGTGCCGCACAGCCCGGCGACCGTCTGCACGGCTTCGTGCTTTCGCGGAAGGAGCGCCTCGCCGCCAGGGCGGCGGACGCCTATCTCCTGCGCCATGAAAAGACCGGCGCGGAGCTGCTCTACCTCGACCGGGCGGCGGAGAACAAGACCTTTGCGATCTGCTTCAAGACCCTGCCGGAGGACGACACCGGCGTGTTCCACATCCTCGAGCACAGCGTGCTCAACGGCTCCGAGAAATATCCGGTGCGGGAGCCGTTCGTGTCCCTGCTGCAAAGCTCCATGCAGACCTATCTCAACGCCATGACCTTCAGCGACAAGACGGTCTACCCCGTCTCGAGCCGCAACGAGCAGGACTTCTTCAACCTCATGTCCGTCTACCTTGACGCCGTGTTCCGCCCGCTGATCCATACCAGAAAGGAGATCTTCCTGCAGGAGGGCTGGCACTACGAGTTCGGCGAGGACGGACGCCCCTGCTGCAACGGCGTGGTCTACAGCGAGATGAAGGGCGCCTACGCCGACGTGGACACCCTCCTCGACGACGAGATGAACCGCCTGCTCTACCCGGACACCTGCTACGGCTTCTCCAGCGGCGGACATCCGGCGCACATCCCGGAGCTGAGCTACGAGCGCTTCACCGCCGCCCACAGGCGGTTCTACCACCCCTCCAACGCGCGCATCTTCCTCGACGGCGCGATGGACATCGACGCGGTGCTCTCGTATCTGGACGGCGAATACCTTTCCAGATACGACTACCGCGCCCCGGACTTCCACTTCACAGTTCAGCAGCCCCGGACGGCGGAAAAGACCGTCACCTATGAGGCGCGTGAGGGCGAGCTTTCCCATCTGGTCACGGCAAAAATTTACGCTTCCTACGGCGACAAGGAGCGGATCTGCGCCGCCAGAATTCTTGCCGACTACCTGACCGGCTCCAACGAAGCGCCGCTGACGCGCGCATTTCTGGAGCGCGGGCTTTCGCAGGACGTGAGCCTCGCCGTGGACGGCGGCATCCTCCAGCCCTCCGCCGGGCTGATCGTGCGCAACACGGAGCCGGAGAAATTCGCGGAGATCAAAGCCTTCCTGCCGGAATTCACGGAGACGCTGTGCCGAACCGGGCTGGACCGGGACGCGCTGCTGGCGTCTCTCGAGCGCGCCGCGTTCCATGACCGCGAGATCACGGAGCCCTACGGCATCGAGCTGGCGATCCAGTCCCTCCAGAGCTGGCTCTACGGCGGCGACCCGCTGATGTGGCTCGACAACACCGCCGTCTTTGCCTCCCTGCGCGAGAAGGCGGACACCTCCTACTTCACCGACCTGCTCCGCGACCTGCTGGGCGGCACGGACGACAAGTGCTGGCTCTATGTCCTGCCCTCGCAGACGAAGGGCGCGGAGGACGCGGCGAGAGAGGACGCCCGTCTCGCCGCCGTCACGGCGGACTGGACGGAGGCAGACTATGCATCGCACCGGGCGGAGCGCGAGGCGCTGCTCCGGTGGCAGCAGACGCCGGACACCGAGGAAGCCCTCGCCGCGCTGCCGCATCTGCGGCTCGAGGACGTGCCGCAGGAGACGGAGCCGACGAAAACGCGGCGGACGACGCTTGCGGGACGCGAGGTGCTCGAGGTGCAGACCGAAACGAACGGCATCGTCTACCTCCACCTCTACTTTGACCTTTCGGACTTCTCACTGGAGGAGCTGCGGCTTCTAAACGTGCTGACCGACTGCTTCGGTGAGCTGCGGACGGAGCACTATGCCGCCGACCGGCTCCAGAGCCGCATCAAGGCGGTCTTCGGCAGTCTGCATGCCTCGCTCATCCTCTCCGGCAGGACGGGCGACCTCAGCGCCTGCACGCCGCATCTGAAGATCACCGCCGGCATGCTGGAGGAGCACACGGACGCGGCGCTCGACCTGCTCCGCGAGCTGCTGCTCTGCGGCAGGTACGACGAGACGGAGCGCATCCGCGAGACCGTCCTTCAGGCGGACTACTTCCAGAAGCAGTCCCGCATCAGCGACGGGCATCAGCTTGCCATCTCCCGCGCGCTCGCGCCCTACTCCCGCGTGAACGCGCTCAAGGAGCTGGCGCTGGACGGCGAGCACTTCGTGGACTGGTATTCGGACTTCGCGGCGAAATTCGAGGCGGACGCGGCGGCATATCCCGCCCGCTTCGCGGCGCTGACCGCCCGCGCCTTTGCAAAAAACCGGCTCTTTGCCGGATACGGCGGCAGCCTCGCGCCCGCGGCGCTCGAATCGCTGATCGAAGCGCTGCCGGAGCAGCCGGTCGGCGCGAAGGCGGACTATCCCGCGATCGAACGCGGCGACTGCGCCCTCGACATCCCTGCGGAGGTCGGCTTCTCGGCACTGGGCACGAACCTCTATGCCGCCGGAGGCGAATACACCGGCGACTGGGCAGTGCTCTCCACGATGATGACCTACGCCTACCTCTGGGGGCAGGTGCGCGTGCAGGGCGGCGCCTACGGCACGGGCATGAGCGTCCGCGCGAACGGCGACCTCTTCTGCTACTCCTACCGCGACCCGAACCTTGCGAATACGGCGGACGCCTTCGGCGGCATGCCGGAGTTCCTCGACGCCTTCCTCGCCGAGGGCGCGCCGCTCGATGACCTCATCATCGGCACCGTGAACACCACCGACCCGCTGCTCAGCCCCCGGGGCGTCTGCGGCCTCGCCTGCCTCCGTCATCTCGGCGGCACGAAGCCGGAGGACATCGCCCGGATCCGCCGCGAAATTCTCTGCACGACCCCGGAGACCCTCGCTGCCCACCGGGACCTTCTGCGCCGCTGCCTGGACTCCGCCAGCTTCTGCGCCGTCGGCAATGCCGAGGCCACGGCCTTCGTCCGGAAGGCCTGACGCATCAAAAGAACAGCTCCCGCAGGCTGAATACCTGCGGGAGCTGTTCTTTTGCAGACAGCGGGACCGGACATCCGGCCCCGCTGTTTTTCTGCTTATTCCGCGTCGATGGTGGAGACGGAGATGGTCATCTCCTCCAGCACCTCGGTGACGATGCGGGCGGTGTCCAGAGAGGTGAAGATGGTGACGCCGTTCTCTGTGGCGCAGCGGCGGATGGCCGCGCCGTCCCGGCTGTGGCTGCCGGAGGAGACGGCACGTGTGTTGATGACGTAGCTCACGAAGCCGGAGCGGATGAGGTCGAGAATCTCCGTGCTGCCCTCGGAAATCTTGCCAAGGGCGTGGGTCCGAATGCCATTTTTCTTGAGAAAAGCGGCGGTGCCTGCGGTAGCGGCGATGTTGAAGCCCATGTTGTAGAAGCTGCGGACCATGGGCAGGGCCTCCTCCTTGTCCTCGTCGGCCAGGGTGACGACGACGGTGCCGTAGCTCCGGAGCTTCATGCCCGAGGCCTGGAGGGCCTTGTACATGGCGCGGGACAGGGAACGATCATAGCCGATGGCCTCGCCGGTGGACTTCATCTCCGGGGAGAGGTAGGCGTCCAGGCCCTTGATCTTGTGGGAGGAGAACACGGGAACCTTGACGTAGTGCCGCGCCTTCTCGTCGGGGTAGATGCCGAAGATGCCCTGCTCCTTGAGGCTCCTGCCAAGAATGACCTCCGTGGCGATGTCCGCCAGGGAGAAGCCCGTGGCCTTGGAGAGGAAGGGGACCGTCCGGGAGGAGCGGGGGTTCACCTCGATGACGTAGACGCGCTCCTGGGGGTCCACGATGAACTGGACGTTGAACAGGCCCACGATGCCGATGCCGAGGCCCAGCTTCTTCGTGTACTGGAGGATGACGCCCTTGACCCGGTCGGAGATGGAATAGGAGGGGTAGACGCTGATGGAGTCGCCGGAGTGGACGCCGGTACGCTCCACCAGCTCCATGATGCCGGGGACGAAGACGTCGCAGCCGTCGCAGATGGCGTCCACCTCGACCTCCTTGCCCTGGATGTAGTGGTCCACGAGGACGGGCTTGTCCGCGTCGATCTCCACGGCGGTCTTGAGGTAGTGGCGCAGCATCTCCTCGTTCGCCACGATCTCCATGGCCCGGCCGCCCAGCACGAAGCTCGGCCGCACCAGCACCGGGTAGCCCACCTTTGCGGCGGCCTGCACGCCGTCCTCGATGTTCGTGACGGCGTAGCCCTGGGGCTGAGGGATGTCCAGCTCCTGGAGGATGCGCTCGAAGCAGGCACGGTCCTCGGCGCGCTCGATGGCGGCGCAGTCCGTACCGATGATCTTCACGCCGCGCTCTGCCAGCGGCTCCGCCAGGTTGATGGCCGTCTGGCCGCCCAGGGAGGCGATGACGCCGTCGGGCTGCTCAAAGTCGAGGATGGCCATGACGTCCTCCACGGTCAGCGGCTCAAAGTAGAGCTTGTCCGAGGTGGTGTAGTCCGTGGAGACGGTCTCGGGGTTGTTGTTGACGATGATGGCCTCGTACCCGGCGCGGCGGATGGTCTGCACGGCGTGGACCGTGGAGTAGTCGAACTCGACGCCCTGGCCGATGCGGATGGGACCCGCGCCCAGAACGACGATCTTCCGCTTGTCCGTCAGGCGGGATTCGTTTTTGCCGGTGTAGGAGGAGTAGAGGTAGGCGATGTAGGTCCCGGTGTGGAGCGTGTCCACCATGCGGAACACCGGCGTGATGCCGAGGTCCCTGCGAAGGCGGTAGATGTCGGTCTCCGGCATGGACCAGAGGGCGGCAATGGCGCGGTCCGAGAAGCCCATGACCTTGGCCTCGCGCAGGACGGCGGCGTCCCGGGGCGCGGCGGCAAGGCGGTGCTCCATGTCTGTGATCCTCCGCAGGGCCTCAAGGAACAATGCCGTGATGCCCGTGCGGGCGTGGAGCGCCTCGACGGGTTCGCCCCGACGCAGCAGCTCGGCAATGGCGTAGATGTTGTCGTCGTGGAAGTCGTCCAGGTGGGCGCGCAGGTCCTCGTCGGACGCGGCGTCGAACTTGGCGAGGCGGAAGTGGCACACGCCGGTCTCCAGGGAGCGGACGGACTTCAGAAAGCACTCCTCCAGCGTCGCGCCGATGCCCATGACCTCGCCGGTGGCCTTCATCTGGGTACCGAGGACGTTGGGGACGGACTGGAACTTGTCAAAGGGGAAGCGGGGGAACTTGGCCACGATGTAGTCAAGGCTCGGCTCGATGGCGGCGGTGCCGCCGGCCACGGGGATTTCCGGCAGCGTCATGCCCACGGCAATCTTGGCCGTGACCCGGGCGATGGGGTAGCCGCTGGCCTTGGACGCCAGGGCCGAGGAGCGGGAGACACGGGGGTTGACCTCGATGAGGTAGTAGCGGCTGGACTCCGGGTCCAGGGCGAACTGGACGTTGCAGCCGCCGGCAATCTTCAGGGCGCGGATGATGCGGATGGCGCTGTCGTTCAGCATGGTGCGGTCCTCGTCGGAGAGGGAGAGGATCGGGGCGACGACGATGGAGTCGCCGGTATGAACGCCAACGGGGTCCACATTCTCCATGCCGCAGATGGTGATGGCCCGGTCGTCGCCGTCGCGCATGACCTCGAATTCGATCTCCTTGTAGCCCTTGACGCTTTTCTCAATGAGCACCTGATGGACCGGGGAGAGGGCGAAAGCGTTGGGGCCGAGGTCCAGCAGCTCCGCCTCGTTGTTGGCGAAGCCGCCGCCGGTGCCGCCGAGGGTGAAGGCGGGGCGGAGCACCACGGGGTAGCCGATGCGGCCCGCCGCGGCCCGGGCCTCCTCGAGGGAGTAGGTGATCTCGGAAGGGATGACCGGCTCGCCGATGGACTGGCACAGCTCCTTGAATTTCTCACGGTCCTCGGCCTGCTCGATGCTCTGGCTGCTGGTGCCCAGCAGCTCGACGCCGCACTCCCGGAGCACACCCTTGCGCTCCAGCTGCATGGCGAGGTTCAGGCCCGTCTGGCCGCCGATGCCGGGCACGATGGCATCGGGCCGTTCATAGCGGATGATCTTGGCCACGTATTCAAGGGTCAGCGGCTCCATGTAGACCTTGTCGGCAATGGCCGTATCCGTCATGATGGTGGCGGGGTTGGAGTTGACGAGGATGACCTCATAGCCCTCCTCCTTGAGTGCCAGGCAGGCCTGGGTGCCTGCGTAGTCGAACTCCGCCGCCTGACCGATGACGATGGGGCCGGAGCCGATGATGAGAATTTTTTTGATGTCCGTCCGTTTCATAGCGATCCCTTTCTCTGATCCGGCGTGAAAAAACCCGGCCCGGCAAATGAAACAATTCATCTGCCAAACCGGGAACTCTCACAAATTCAATGGAACGGCGGGACGCGTCCCGCACGGCTGGGGAAAACAAAAACGGCACGCCGCGGCGCTCTTACTGCGCAGAATGCGCGCACCCGCTGCAAATGCCATGCTGCTCCCTCCCCAAAACCGGCGCACCGTCCGCCCGGGCCGCTGCCCGTCCGCCGTCTGCTGCCTAAATTGTTCCTATTCTACCACGCCGCCCGGCGCTTGTCAACCCCCCGGCGCAGAACCGCTGCTGCCTCCCGGCGCACCGGAACGCGGAACGGGCGCAAAAAACACCGCGAAGAGCCGGGATGGAACGGCTCCCGGTGCGCAAAACGCCAAATTTTCGACAGAATCGCAGGGACCTGTGCTGTAATGTGCCGGGGCTTATTATTGTGCAATAATAAAGATTATATGAAAAAAGCCTGATTTTTCGGCATTCTTGCCATATCGCAGAGACAGCCGTATGTCACTGCCAACACTCCCTTCTGGCCATTCGCAGCTTACGCTCCGCCTATTTCCTCTGTGCCGGAAATTTTTCTGTGCGGTCGCTTATGCGATTTCGGCACTATACTGAGGGCGGGAATATCGGTCCAGCTTGCCGGTGTTTCCTCGCTTAAATTCCTCATAAATTGCAGCGGGGCTCCTTTTCAAGCTGGATGCAATGTCAACTACCCTCATCCCGGCAGCATACATTTTCTCAATCTTTCGACGCTGTTCCAGCGTCAGGTAACTGTAATCGCCCAACGGTTCTAACCTCCTTTCGACATCTACTGAGCAAAAAAATAAGCAGCAGAAAGCGTTCTTGCTTTCTCTGCTTTTCATGTTACTCTCTACATTTCACGCTCCAAACCGTTTTTCTGCTTTACAAATTGGAAAAGCTATGCTATGCTAGGATAGCACGCGAATAGGTGCAGTCCCGATTCCCGGTTGCGGGGGAAGTCCTCCCGGTGGGAGGCGATCCGCCGTCCCGCTACTTGGTTTCTGGGGAATTCAAAGAAAGGTGGAACATCCAATGATTTCCAAAGAAAAGAAAGCGCAGATCATGGCCGAGAACGCGACCCACGAGGGCGACACCGGTTCTCCCGAGGTGCAGGTTGCCATCCTGACCGCCCGCATCAACGAGCTGACCGATCACCTTCGTGTCCACAAGCACGACAACCACAGCCGCCGCGGCCTTCTCATGATGGTCGGCAAGCGCAGAAGCCTGCTGGACTACCTGGCCAAGAAGGACATCAACCGCTATCGTGCCTGCATCGCCAAACTGGGCATCCGTAAGTAAGTCCGCGCAAGCAGGGTGGCCCAGCCACCCTGCTTTTTCCGTTCGAACATCCGCAACCCGACCTTGCACGGGACTTATTAGCAGTTGAAGGCGTCCCCGGCCCGCGCCGGAGCCGGCTTCAAGTGCTAAACCTCCCGTGCAGAACCACAAAGGAGGAACTATGGTTACCAGAAAACAGTATCCCAATCATCACATCTTTGAGACCGAGATCGGCGGCCGCACCTTTACCGTCGAGACCGGCAAGGTCGCCGAGCTGACGAACGGCGAGTGCATCTGCCGCTACGGCGACACCGTCGTGCTCGTCACCGTCGTCGCGTCCCCGCTGCCGAAGGCCGGCATCGACTACTTCCCGCTGACCATCGAGTTCGAGGAGCGGATGTACAGCGTGGGCCGCATCCCCGGCTCCTTCAACCGCCGCGAGGGCCGTCCCTCCGAGCGCGGCATCCTGAATTCCCGCCTCATCGACCGCCCCATGCGCCCCTTCTTCGACGAGGAGCTGCGCAACGACGTGGTCATCACCTGCACCGTCCTTGCCAACGACTATGACAATCCCGTCGAGGTTGTCGCCTCCCTGGGCGCCTTCATCGCCACGGCCTATTCCGATGTTCCCTGGAACGGCCCCATGGGCACTACCGAGGTCGCCTATCTGAACGGCGAATACATCGTGAACCCCTCCTCCGACCAGCGCAAGGCGGCCCAGTGCTTCGTCACCATCGCCTCCACTGCGGAGAAGATCGTCATGATCGAGACCGAGGCCAACGAGATCCCCGAGGACATCCTGCTGAACTGCATCAGGCTGGCCGACGACACCAACAAGCAGATCGTCGCCTTCATCAACACCATCGTGGACGCCATCGGCAAGCCGAAGTTCACCTTCGAGAAGGCCGCCGTCAACCATGACCTGCTGGACGAGCTCTGCGCCTACGGCATGGCTAAGATCGAGTACGCCCTCGACACCGACGACAAGAACGTCCGCGAGGAGCGCCTGACCGCCGCCAAGGTGGACTTTATGAACAAGTTCGCCGAGAAGTATGAGGACTTCGACGTCCAGATCGACGTCTGCCTCTACAAGATGCAGAAGAAGGTCGTCAAGAAGTGGCTGCTGGCCGGCAAGCGCGTCGACGGCCGCTCCATGGACGAGATCCGTCCGCTGGACGCCGAGGTCGGCGTGCTGCCGCGGGTCCACGGCTCCGGCCTGTTCACCAGAGGCCAGACCCAGGTCCTCTCCATCTGCACCCTGAACACCCTCTCCGCCGCCCAGAAGCTGGACACCATCTACGACGAGACGGAGAAGCGGTATATGCACCACTACAACTTCCCGTCCTTCTCCACCGGCGAGGCCCGGGGCAGCCGCTCCACCTCCCGCCGCGAGATCGGCCACGGCAACCTCGCCGAAAAGGCCCTGGTGCCCGTGCTGCCCTCCGTGGAGGAGTTCCCCTATGCCATCCGTGTCGTCTCCGAGGTCCTCAGCTCCAACGGCTCCACGTCCCAGGGCTCCATCTGCGGCTCCACGCTGGCGCTGATGGATGCGGGCGTGCCCATCAAGCGCCCCGTCGCGGGCATCTCCTGCGGCCTGATCTCCGACAAGGAGACCGGCGAATGGCGGACCTTCACGGACATCCAGGGCGTCGAGGACTTCCACGGCGAGATGGACTTCAAGGTCGCCGGCACCACCGAGGGCGTCACCGCCATCCAGATGGACCTGAAGAACGACGGCCTGACCATGGAGATCGTGGCCGACGCGCTGGAGCGCTGCCGCAAGGCCCGGCTCGAGATCCTCTCCGAGGTCATGCTGCCCTGCATCGCAGAGCCGCGCGCCGAGGTCTCCGAGTTTGCGCCGAAGATGATCTCCATGAAGATCGCGGTCGATCAGATCCGCGAGGTCATCGGCTCCGGCGGCAAGACCATCCAGAAGATCTGCGCCGACACCGGTGCCAAGGTCGACATTGAGGACGACGGCTCCGTGTTCATCTCCGCCGTCGATTCCGAGGCCGCCTACGCCGCCAAGAAGATGATCGACGACATCTGCTTCATCCCCGAGGTCGGCAAGCTGTACTACGGCCGCGTCGTCCGCATCATCCCCATCGGCGCCTTCGTGGAGCTGGCCCCCGGCAAGGACGGCATGATCCACATCTCCAAGCTGGAGAACCGCCGCGTCGAGAAGGTCGAGGACGTGCTGAACATCGGCGACATGACCTGGGTCAAGGTCACCGAGATCGACGAGAAGGGCCGCGTCAACCTCAGCCGCAAGGACGCGCTGAAGGAGATCGCTGCGCAGGAGAAGAAATAAGCAGGCTGCCGGCGGCGCGCGGGACCATCCGC
>CALICR010000225.1 GCA_938049125.1 uncultured Clostridia bacterium | reverse complement strand
GGCAATCTCGTCGATGCGGCCCGCCCGGTCCAGCGGCTCCACGGACGTATAGGTCCGCCCGCCGCGTTCCGCCTTGGAGATGCGCAGGTGCACGTCTGCCATGGCCGCGAGCTGGGGCAGATGGGTCACGCAGAGCACCTGCTTGCTGCGGCTGACGCTGCGGAGCTTTTCGGCCACCTTCTGGGCGGCGCGGCCGCTGACGCCCGCGTCCACCTCGTCGAAGATCAGTGTCGGCACCGCGTCCTGCTCCGCCATGACGTTCTTCATGGCCAGCATGATGCGGGCCAGCTCACCGCCGGAGGCCACCTTGCTCAGCGGCTTCAGCGCCTCGCCTGCGTTGGCGCTCATGAGAAAGCGCACGGCGTCCAGGCCGTCCGCCGTCAGCTCCGTCTCCTCGAACTGGCAGAGGAAGCGGACCCGGTGCATATCGAGCTGCTCCAGCTCCGTCTGGATGCGCTGCTCCAGCTCCCGGGCCGCAGCGGTCCGCGCTTCGCGCAGGGCAAGCCCCGCGGTCCGCGCTTCGGCCTCGGCACCGCCGAGCTCGCCCTTCAGCGCCTCGAGGCGGTCGCCCGCGAACTCGATCTCGTCCAGCTCCCGCCGGGCGTTTTCGAGGTAGCCGAGCACCGCGTCCACCGTCGCACCGTACTTGCGCCGCAGACGGCGGATGAGGTCCAGCCGGTCCTCGATCTGCTCCAACTCATCGCCGGAGAAGGACAGGCGGTCCCGCTCGTCCCGCAGCTCGTCGGCCAGGTCCAGAACCTGGTACATGAGGTCTGCCGCCCGGTCGTGCAGGCTGTCCAGCGCGCCGTCAAAGCGGGCAATGTGGGCCAGGGCGCGCTCCGCCGCGGTCAGCAGGGCCGCCGCGCCGTCGCTGTCGTCGCCGCCGCTGACGGCGTAGAAGGCCTCCTGAAGGCCGTCCGACAGCTTTTCCGCGTTCTGGAGGAGCCGCCGCCGGCTCTCCAGCGCCTCGTCCTCGCCGGGCTTCAGGGCCGCGTCCTCGATCTCACCGATCTGGTGGCGCAGCATCTCCGTGCGGCGGAGCTTCTCGCTCTCGTCCATGGACAGGCGGTCGATCTCCCGCCGGATGTCCTGGACGCGGCGGAAGCAGACCTCGTAGGCCGCCCGGGGCGCGGCGTCGTGGGCGTAGAGGTCCAGCAGACGGAGGTGGGTGCTCTCGTCGAAGAGCTGCTGGGAGTCGTGCTGGCCGTGGATGCTGATGAGCTGGGCACCGAGGGCGCGCAGCAGCGCCACCGTCACGGGCCGCCCGTTGACGCGGCAGACATTCTTCCCGTCGGCCCAGATCTCCCGCTGGATCAGCAGTTCGTCCGGGTCGTAGCCCACCTGGGTCTCCTCGAACCAGGGCAGGGCCGGGATGCCTGTGAACACGGCGCTCACGAAGCCCTTGTCCGTGCCGGTACGGATGACGTCCCGGTAGGTCCGCGCGCCGAGGATGGCGCTGATGGCGTCGATGACAATGGATTTGCCCGCGCCTGTCTCGCCGGTCAGGACGTTGAAGCCGCGGTCAAAGCGCAGGTCGGCCTGCTCGATCACCGCGATGTTCTC
This sequence comes from uncultured Clostridia bacterium, assembly GCA_938049125.1. Lineage (GTDB taxonomy): Bacteria > Bacillota > Clostridia > Oscillospirales > Oscillospiraceae > RGIG3159. The sequence continues at coordinate 10,230 of CALICR010000225.1, read as the reverse complement.
GATATGCAGCAGAGAAAGCACGCCGCCCGCCTCCTTCTTACTGGAGCAGTCTCCGAATCTCGTTGCAGAGCTCCTGGGCCGCGGCGGTGTCCCGCATCACCAGGAAGACCGTGTCGTCGCCGCCCAGGGTGCCGACGATCTGGGGCAGCTTCATGCTGTCCAGCGCCGAGCCGGCGGCCTGGGCCATGCCGGGCAGGGTCGTGATGACGACCATGTTCTGCGCCGAGTCGAAGCCCGTGACGCACTCCCGGAAGATGGTGTTCAGCTTGGCGGAGAAGGTCGCGCCGGTGTCGCTCCGGGCGGCGCTGTAGCGGTAGGTGCCGCGGGCGTCCAGCTCCTTGACGATGCGCAGCTCCTTGATGTCGCGGGAAATGGTCGCCTGGGTGCAGTTGAAGCCGCAGGCCTGCAAGGCCGTGAGCAGCTCCTCCTGGGTCTCGATATCGCGCTCCGCGATGATCTCCAGTATCTTTGCCTGTCTCTGGTTCTTCATTCCGCACCTCTTATTTCAGTTTTTTATTCAAAATATCGAAAAAGCTTCGGTTGTCCAGCTTCACGAGCCGGGTCACATGGTTGGAACGGCGAATGCGGATCGTATCCCCGGTGTTCAGCCGGAACGCGCGGCCGCCGTCCGCCGAGAGGAACGCGTTTTTCCGCCCGATGCGCCCGATCCGGATGTCGATGGTACGGTTTCCCGCCGTCACGATGGGGCGGGTCTGCATGGTGTGGGCGCAGACCGGCGTCAGGATGATGTTCTCCGCCGACGGCTCCACGATGGGGCCTCCCGCGGACATGGAATAGGCCGTGGAGCCGGTGGGCGTGCAGACGATGACGCCGTCGCCGGAAAAGCTCATGGCCTCGACACCGTCGCAGTAGATGCCCATCTGGATCACCCGGGCCACGGCCCCCTTCGTCACCACCGCGTCGTTGAGGGCGTTCTCACGGTAAACCTCCGCGCCCTCCCGGAGCACGTTGACGCTCAGCATCATGCGCTCCTCCAGGCGGTAGTCCCGCCGGGCCAGGTCGGCCAGCTGAGCGACCTCCGTGGATTCCAGCTCCGTCATGAAGCCCATGGTGCCGATGTTGACGCCCAGCACCGGAACCTTGTGGTAGGTCGCCGCCTTGCTGGCGTGGAGCAGGGTCCCGTCGCCGCCGAAGCAGATGAGCATGTCGCTGGTCTTCAGCTCCCGGTTCAGGTCCTTCAGCTCCACGGTCTTCGGCAGGTCGAAGTCCTTCTCGACCTCGAAGGCCAGACAGACCGCCGTCTCGATCCCGGCGCGTTCCAGGATATCCCGGGCCTCCGCCGCGCAGCGGAAGTTCCGGTCCCGGTATGGGTTGGGGGTGATGACAACTTTCATGGCTCAGGATCCCTTCAGCGTTTCATGGGCCGTGCGCACCAGCTCGGCGAGCGGCGGGCAGCGGTCCTCCCCGGGCACCCGGCTCAGGTGGCCCAGAAATTCAATGTTCCCCTCCGGCCCCTTGACCGGAGAAAACGTCAAATTGCAGATGGTAAAGTCCAGCCGCTTGGCCAGAGCGGTGAAACTCTCCAGGACTTCGAGGTGGACGGCAGGGTCCCGGACGACGCCCTTCTTCCCCACCTTTCCCTTTCCGGCCTCAAACTGGGGCTTGATAAGGCAGACGACCTGCCCCTCAGGCTTCAGCAGCGCCCGGATAGCCGGAAGCACGATACTGAGTGAGATGAACGACACGTCCACCACCGAGAGGTCCAGCGGCTCGCCCAGGTCCTCGGGCGTCACATAGCGGATGTTCGTCCGCTCCATGCAGACAACCCGCGGGTCCGTGCGGATCTTCCAGGCCAGCTGGCCGTAGCCCACGTCGATGGCGAAGACCTTCTTCGCCCCCTGCTGGAGCAGGCAATCCGTAAAGCCGCCGGTGGACGCGCCGGAGTCGCTGCACACGAAGCCCTCGGGCCGGATGCCGAAGTCCCGCAGGGCCTTTTCCAGCTTGAGGCCGCCGCGGCTGACATAGGGGCAAACATGGCCCCGCACCTCGATCTCCGCCGCCGGGTCCACCATGGTCCCGGCCTTGTCCACCCGCTGGTCCCCGACGAAGACCTCGCCGCTCATGATGATGGCCCGGGCCTTTTCCCGGCTCTCCGCCAGGCCGCGCGCCGTCAGGAGCACGTCCAGCCGCTCTTTATTCTGACTCAAGCTTCCATTCCTCCATGGCTGATCTCAAAATGCCCGCGGCGTCCAGCCCCGCCTCGCGCTCCAGAATGTCCGTCGCGCCGTGGGTCGTATAGCGGTCGCCCAGGTTGCAGGCGCAGACCTGCGCCGGGATGCCGGCCTCCGCCAGTGCCTCGCTCAGCGCCTCGCAGATGGAGCCGGGCTGGTTGACCTCCTCGGCCACCAGCAGCCGCCCGGTCTCCCGGACGGAGGCGAACAGCTCCCCGGTGTCCAGCGGCTTCAGCTTCCGCAGCTTGAACACCGCGGCCTCGACGCCCTGTTCCGCCAGCCTGTCCGCCGCCTCCAGCACCGCGTTCACCGTGGTGCCGTAGGTCACCATGGTGAGGTCGCCGCCGGTGCGGATGCAGTCTTTTTCCGGCGCACTGCGGTAGGCCCCCTCGCGGCCCCGGGGGTAGCGAACGGCCACGGGACCCTCCGTCTCCAGCACGGCCTCCCGGAGCATCAGCTCCAGCTCCCGGTAGTTGGCCGGGGCAAAGACGGTCATGCCCGGCACCTGCCGGAGGTAGGCCACGTCGAAGACGCCGTGGTGCGTCTCGCCGTCGGCCCCGACGAGGCCCGCCCGGTCCACGCAGAGCACCACATGGAGCTGCTGGAGGGCGACATCCTGTAGGATCATATCATAGCCGCGCTGCAAGAACGTCGAATAGACCGCAAAGACCGGGACCATGCCCTGCTTCGCCAGGCCCGCCGCCATGGAGACGGCGTGCCCCTCGGCGATGCCCACGTCAAAGAAGCGGGAGGGGTAGTCCAGGGCAAAAGCGTCCAGCCCCGTGCCGCTCCGCATCCCGGCGGTGATGGCGCAGATGTGCGGGTCCTCGGCGGCGAGGCCTGTCAGGCACTGGCCGAAGACCGAGGAGAAATTGTCCGTGGAGGGACATCCGAGCCCGCTCCGGGGGTCGAAGCGGCCGACGCCGTGGTACTCGCTGGGCGTCTCCTCGGCGGGCTGGTAGCCCTTGCCCTTGGTGGTAATGACGTGCAGCAGCACCGGGCAGTTCTCCTCCTTGGCCCGGGCCAGGAGGTAGGACAGCTTCGCAATGTCGTGACCGTCCACGGGGCCGAGGTAGAGGAAGCCCATCTCCTCGAAGATCGTCGTGCCGATGAGGCTCTGACGCAGCCGGTCCTTGATCTGATGCGTGAACCGGTAGAGCGCACGGCCCCCGGGCAGCTTCCGGGTCAGGCGGCGGTAAAGCTTCTTGAGGCCGAAATAGCCCGGCTTCAGCCGGACCCGGGACAAATGGCGGGAGATGCCGCCGACGTTTTTCGAGATGGACATCCCGTTGTCGTTGAGGATGACGATGAGCGGCTCGTGGCTCGCGCCCGCGTCGTTCATGCCCTCGTAGAAGAGGCCGCCGGTCATGGCCCCGTCGCCCACGACGGCGATGACGTGGTAGTCCTCGTGGCTCAGCGTCCGCGCCCGGGCGATGCCCAAGGCGGCCGAGACGGCGCTGGAGGCATGGCCCGCCGTGAACGCGTCATGCACGCTCTCCGAGGGCTTCGGGAAGCCCGCAAGGCCGCCGTAGGTCCGCAGGGACGAAAACCGGTCCATGCGGCCGGTCAGGATCTTGTGGACATAGGACTGGTGCCCCACGTCAAAAACGAGGCGGTCCCGCTCCGTATCGAATACATTGTGGATGGCGATGGTCAGCTCGACCACGCCGAGATTCGAGGCCAGGTGCCCGCCGGTCTGGGAGACGTGGGCGAGCAGATAGCTCCGGATCTCCGCCGCCAGCTCCTGCAGCTCCTGAAAGGACATGGAGCGGAGGTCGGCGGCGCTTTTGATTTGATCCAATCGCTTCAAATTAACACGACCATTATGTTTTCTTTTTCTTTTTTCGGAAGAGGCGGCGCAGCAGCGTCCGGACCGTGTAGATTACCCGGGCCGTCAGCAGGACGATGGCCGTACTGTTTCGGATGGCAAAGGTCTTGCCCAGAGCCTTGCCGCCCACGGTGACGCCCGCCACCAGGGCCGAAAGCAGCACGCTGGCCACAGTCAAACGAGTCAAACCCGCCGCAGCCACCACGCTCGCCGAAATGGCCGCCGCCGCGGAACCGGAGATGACGCCGCAGATGTCGCCGATGACGTCGTTGCAGACGGAACCGACCCGCGCCGCATTGCGCAGCAGGCGGATGGCCTCGCCCGCTGCCGGGACGCGGCGTGACGCCATGGAGTGAAAGGGCGTTTCGTCCGCCGCGGTAACGGCGACGCCGACCATATCAAACACGATGCCCACCGCCACGATGAGCAGCAGCACCAGAAACGCCACCAGAAGGGCGCAGGTCTCAAAGATCAGGGAGGAGAGCAGCGAGAACAGCCCGGAAATCAGGATCGTCACAAGAAAGACGGTCACGATCCAGCGGGCCTGGCTGTGAGGCGCCGCGGAGCGTCCGCCGGAAGCTTGATTGCGCACGGAATCCTCCATCCTTGTTGTTTTTTAGAAGCGCGGCAGCTGGCAGGGTTAATCTTACGGCTTAGGTCGGGTTTGTTTTCCACGGGGGCCGCCTCCCGTTGCCGGAAAGGCAGTTTCCTTTTCAGGCCCTCGCCGGTCCGTTGCCGGTACCGGTACCCGATTGCCACTTAGTCCGTACCGCAAACCCCTGTCAGCCCGGTTAGGACAGCCTAGGTGATTTCCACGGCAGCGCGGTCCGATTCTTATCCTCTTTTGCAAAGACGGTTTCACAGGGCAGCGGCACCTGTTCTATGGCCATAGAAGTATACCTGATTTCCCCGATCCTCCGGCTTCACGCAAGGCAGGCTACGCTGCACACAGCACGATCTGATCGCACCGCAATGCAGGTTTGATCCTGATTCGTACGAGGTCCGGCTTCACAGCGTGAATTCATCGGCCTTCGCACAAGTACAGGTCTCCACGGAAACTGGGTCGCGTGTTCATGCCATTGAACGACGCCCAATAACCTTAACCCCCAGCATCCACCCTAAACTGGGCGTAAAAAGCAGGCACCAGGGACTTCATCGATATGCCCTTCAAAGGATTTTTAGGCCCTTCTTGGGAACCGGCCGCTCTGACTAGGATACTGCGCCGCTTCCAAAAGTATAGCACATCAAAGCCGAATATACAAGTAAATATTCAAAAATTCCGAATTTTTTACAGATTCTTGCGCAGTTCCTGACCGTATGCGTCCGCGCGGGCCAGCAGGTATGCGCGGTCGTTGTGCCGCGGCTCCGCCCAGACGTCCGCGAGCAGCGCCCGGAGCAGTTCCCCCAGGGCCGGGCCGCGGACGTCCGGGAAGTCGGCCCCGCTGACCGCGAGGTCCCGTAGCATCACACAGTCCCCGGAGGCCGCAATGGCCTCCACCGCCTCCGGAAAGCCGCCTAAAAGGGCCGCGCAGCGGAGGGCCGCCCAGCCGTTGGCCGCCGCCATCGCCTTGAGCGTTACCGCATCGCCGCCCGCTCGGCAGGCCGCCGCGCCCTCCGCCAGGCGCACCGTCACCCGGTCGAGCCGCAGCGCCCGGAGCTCGCAGCCCGTCAGCAGGGAAAGGCCCGCCCAGCGCGCCGCCGGCTCCGGCGGGAGCCGCCGCAGCGGCGTGAGGTCCAGTTTTTCCGCAAGGCCGAAGCGGGCGAGAACGCCGAGCCCGATAAGCTGCCCCAGCCGCTCCGGCACGGTGCTGCACAGAATTTTCTCCACCTCGTCCCGGACCCGCTCCGCCGAGAGGTCCGCGCAGCCCGGGGCGCAGCGCGCCATGGCCGCCGCGGTCTCCGCCTCGATGCCAAAGCCCAGCTGGACCGAGAAGCGGACGGCCCGGAGGATGCGCAGCGCGTCCTCGGAAAAGCGCCGGTCCGGATCCCCGACGCAGCGGAGTACGCCGGCCCGCAGGTCCTCCCGCCCGCCGAAGCAGTCCGTGACCTGCCCCGCCGCGTCCATGGCCATGGCGTTGACCGTGAAGTCCCGCCGCAGGAGGTCCTCCCGGAGCGACGTGCCGAAGGTCACGCGGTCCGGGCGGCGGTGGTCCCGGTAGGCCCCGTCGGTGCGGTAGGTCGTCACCTCGAAGGCGCGGCCGCCGTGGAGCACCGTCACGGTGCCGTGGCGCAGACCCGTGGGCACCGTGTGCGGGAAGGCGGCCTGGACCCGCTCGGGCCGGAGGGACGTGCAGAGGTCCCAGTCGTGGACGGGCCGCCCCAGCAGCCGATCGCGCACGCAGCCGCCCACGAGATAGGCCTCGCCGCCCGCCTGTTCCAGCGTTTCCAGCACCTCCAGCACCGCGTCGGGCAGTTTTTCCATGACAAATCCCATCCTTCCCGCAAAAACTCCTTGAGTTCTTCTCTCATCCGTATTATAATATTCAAAGTTTCATCCTGCAACCGATACTTTTCCGGCTGTTTCAGCCTGTCCTAGGAGGCTTTTATATGAATCCGGCTGTTGACCAGCTAAAGCCCTATCTCGTCCCCGGCAAGCACGTCCATCTCGTCGGCATCGGCGGCGTGTCCATGCGTCCTCTCGGCCTGGTGCTCAAGGGCGCCGGAATCACCGTCACCGGCTCCGACATGAACGCCTCGGTCTCGACCCAGGACCTCATCAAGGCGGGCATCCCCGTCTACATCGGCCACCGCGCCGAGAACGTTGCGGGCGCCGACTGCGTCATCCGCACCGCCGCGGCCCACAACGACAACCCCGAGATCCAGGCAGCCCGGGCCGCGGGTATCCCGGTCTTCGAGCGCGCCCAGGCCTGGGGCGTCATCATGCAGCACTACAAGCACGCCGTCTGCTTCTCCGGTACCCACGGCAAGACCACCTCGACCTCCATGTTCACCCACATCGCCATGGCCGCGGAGCTGGACCCCACGGTCATGATCGGCGGCTACCTGCCCCTGCTCCACGCCGGGCACCGGGTGGGCCGGGGCGACACCATCATCATGGAGAGCTGCGAGTACTGCAACTCCTTCCTCAACTTCTCCCCCACCGTGGCCGTCATCAACAACATTGAGGCGGACCACCTGGACTTCTTCAAGGACCTGGCCGATGTGCAGGCCTCCTTCCGCCGCTTCGCCCGGCTCGTGCCCGCGGACGGACGCATTGTCGCCAACGGCGACGACGGCAACACCCTGGAGGCCCTGCAGGGCCTGGACTTCCTGACCTTCGGCTTCGGGGAGCACAACTTCTTCCGGGCAGTGAACTGCACGGAGGATTTCCACGAATTCGACATCCTGCGCGACGGCGCGGCCTATGCCCACGTCACCCTGGGCGTCGTCGGCCGTCACAACGTCTACAATGCCCTGGCCGCGGCGGCTGCCGCTTACTGCCTCGGCATCCCGCCCCGCGCCATTGTGGACGGCCTCGCGGGCTTCCACGGCGCAGGCCGCCGCATGGAGTTCAAGGGCCGCGTGAACGGCGCGGACCTCTACGACGACTATGCCCACCACCCCGGCGAGCTGCACGCCCTGCTGAGCGCCGCCAAGTCCATGGGCTACCGGCGCATTGTCTGCGCCTTCCAGCCCCACACCTACACGCGGACCGCCGCTCTCTTCGCCGACTTCGTCCGGGAGCTGCGGCGGGTGGACGTGGCGGTACTGGCCGAAATTTACGCCGCCAGGGAGTCCAACACCATCGGCATCTCCTCCCGGGACCTGACCGCCCAGATCCCAGGCTCCATCTACTGTGCCACGCTGCCCGACGTCACCGAATGTCTCCGCCGCCTGGCCCAGCCCGGCGATCTGCTGCTGACCGTCGGGGCCGGCGACATCTACAAGGCCGGCGAGGCCCTGCTGAAGGACGCCAAGGCCTGAAGCCCGCACTCTGCTGTATAAAAGACGGGACCGCCCGGTGGGCGGTCCCGTTTTCCTGTTTGAATTTAGATATCCAGGCCCGCGATGACTTCCTTCAGCCGCGCGGCGCTATTGCGCATCTTCGCGGTCTCCTCCTCGGTCAGCGGCGTCAGAATTTTGCCGCGGACGCCGTCGTGGCCCACCAGGGCCAGGGTGGAGAGGCAGACGTCATCCACGCCGTACTCGCCGTGCATCATGGTTGAGACGGTCAGCGCCGTGCCCGCACCGGCGAGGATGCACTTGCAGATGTGGCAGACGGAGATGGCCACGGCGTAGAACGTCGCGCCCTTGGCCTTGATGACCTGCGCGCCGGAGGTCTTGACGAAATTCTCGATCTCAGCGTAATTCTCCTCGGACCAGCGGATGGTATCGCCGTCCGGCGCATGGTCCTTGTAGGTGGAAATGTGGTCGTTGGCGATTCTGGCCAGGGACCAGGGCACGAAGGAGCTGTCGCCGTGCTCGCCGTAGACGTGGGCGTTGACGTTCTTGGGGCTGATGTGGAAGCGCTTCGCCAGGGCGGCCTGGAGGCGGCTGGTGTCCAGCACGGTGCCGGAGCCGATGATGTGGTGCTCGGGCACGCCGGAAATCTTGTGGAACACGTAGGTCAGGATATCCACGGGGTTGGAAACGAGAATATAGATGGCGTCCGGGGCATATTTGACGATCTGCGGCGCAATGCTCTTGATGATGTTGACATTGGTCTGGGCCAGCTCAAGGCGGCTCTGGCCGGGCTTTCTCGGCACGCCGGAGGTGATGATGACGATGTGGGAGCCCGCCGCATCCGGGTAGTCGCCGGAACGGACAATAGCCGGGGAGCAGAAGGGGGCCGCCTGGTAGACGTCCAGCGCCTCGCCGAAGGCCTTCGCCTTGTTGATGTCGATGAGGACGATCTCGCTGGCAAAGCCCTGCACCATGATGTCGTTTGTGATGGCAGCGCCCACGCTGCCCGCGCCGATGACGGTAATTTTCGTTGCCACTGGAATTCTCCTTTTTCATTTTCATTTCATTGTTCCACCAGGCCCTGGCGGGAAAACGCTATGTTTTTATTGATTTGCTTTTATCGATATTGTAGGCGCGGTTTTCAGAAATGTCAACCACAAAATCAACAAAACCGGACGTTGCTTTTTGTCTACTATTTTTTATTTCGCAGAACAAGAACAAAATTCTGTCAGAATATGCCAATCCTCGTAAACGTACATCGTCTTTCCCATTATTTTTCCGGAATAAACAAATTTCATACGCAAAATTCAAAAGTTGATGCGCTGCGCTTTTCCCTTTGCGCCCGGGCGCCAGCCGTGCTATAATGGTCTCATTCTATGATTTTGCACGAGGTAGCCATGAACAGCAAAGAAATCTCCGAGCTCCGGCGGCGCTTCCGGCCGGACCGGCACAATATCACCCACATCTGCGGCTGCTACGTCAGCATGCAGAAGGAGATCATCTCCGAATTTGACCAGTCCGTGGGCCTGATGCCCGAGGACGAGGCCGAAAAGTACCTGACTCTCTTCCGCAAGGTGCTCACGGGCCAGCAGAACAAGAACCTGCTGGACATCACCTTCCGGACGGGCCAGGTGGCGAACAGCGACGAGCACCGCCTGCTCTCCGCCCTGCGGGAGAGCGCCCTCAAGGACAAGGACGTGCTCCGGGCCTTTTACGAGACCGTTATCTCCGCCGTCACCCTGGACACGGGCTACGTGATCCTGCTGGCCCACGACGTCTACGACGTGCCTTTCCGGGCCCGGGACGGCGCACGGCTCGAGGACGACGGCAATACCTTCGCCTATGTGGTCTGCTGTCTCTGCCCCGTCAAGCTGACGAAGCCCAACCTGCGCTACGACGCGGACGAGAGCGTCTTCCACAACCGCGGGGCCGACTCCGTCATCTCCCCCCCGGAGCTGGGCTTCCTTTTCCCCGCCTTCGACGGGCGGCGCACGAATCTCTACAACGCCCTCTACTACACCCGCAGCGCCCGGGAGAGCCACGACGACTTTGTGGACGCCGTGTTCCGCACGGAGCTGCCCATGCCCGCCGAGGCCCAGCGGGACACGTTCCGCGGTCTGCTGAGCGACACGCTCCGGGAGGAGTGCCGCTACGAGCTGGTAGAAGCGGTCCATGACGCACTGCTCGAGCGCATGGAGGCCCACCAGGAGGCCCGGGAGCTGGAGCCGCTGACCGTCTGCCGGGAGGACGTGGAGTCCGTCCTCGCGTCCAAGGGCGTCTCGGAGGAGCACCTCGCCGCCTTCAACG
>CALICR010000224.1 GCA_938049125.1 uncultured Clostridia bacterium | reverse complement strand
CAGAAGCAGCACGCCCAGGACCGTCCACAGGGCCCCGCGTCTCATTTCGCGTCCTCCTGCGGCCCGAGGCCGCCGCCCGCCAGGCGCTGAAGCGCCTCGTGGGCGCGGATGAGCGTCTCCGCCTTCTCCCGGAACTCGTCCCAGTGCGTCCGGACCGTGCGGTCCGCCTCCTCGACGGTGCGGCGGGCCCGGTCCTCGGCCTCCCGGGTCAGCGCCTCGGCCTGCTGCCGGGCGCTGCGCAGGATCTCTGCCTTTTCCTGCTCCGCGTCGGCAGTCCGCTCCTTCAGGTCCTTCTCGAGCCGGCGGATGGAGCGGAGGTACTGGTCCGCGGCCTCCTGGGCCGTCTCATAGACATGGTTCACCTGGAGCGCCGCCTCGGCGATGGACCCCGCCGTGGAGATGTGCAGCTCCCGCTCGTCCAGCAGGGCGCGCAGCTTCGCGTTCTCGGCCTTGAGGGCCTCGTTCTCCTTCTGCTGTGCGTAGAGGATCTCCACCAGCTCCGCCCGGGCGAGCTGCTTCAGTTCCCGCTCCATTCCGATCCCTCCGTGTCCGGAACAGCCTCCGGGGCCGGAGCCGGACGGCGCTTCCGCCGCGGCGGCGTCAGCATGGCCCAGAGCACGCCCAGCAGGAAGAGCACCGCGCCCAGCTGGCCCAGCACGTTGGCCCAGCCGCCGTCCGCCGCCGCAACGGCCGCAAAGAGGATGCCCGCCATGCTGAAAAAGGCCGTGGGCTGCCGCTGCCCCTGGTCCAGCGTGAAGCCGCAGAGCTGGAAGCCGGCCACGAGCATACAGAGCCGCGCGAACAGCGCAAAGCAGTAGTCGCTGATCCGCGGGTCCACGCTCCAGAGCCGGAACTCCGGGATCAAAATCACGATCTGCCCCAGCGTCAGCGCCATATAGAAGTAGGAATTCGGCGTCGTCCGCCGCAGGGCCTGGACCGCTGCCGCGGCCATGCCCGCCGCAGACAGCAGGCCGCCGAGGCCCACCATCCAGCGGTTCAGCCCCGTCAGCGTCCGGAGATGGATCACCGCCGCCGCCAGCAGCAGCGCCGCCGCAGGCAGCGCCAGCGCCTCCAGCAGCGAGGGCTGGAAGTTCTGCCCAAAGGAGGGCCTCCGCCGGAGCTGCACCGCCGTCAGCAGCGCCGCGGCGCAGAACAGCACCGCAAGGATGCAGAGCGGCCAGAGAAAGCCCGCCGTCTTCTTCGCCAGCAGCCGCAGCGCAAAGCCCGCCAGCGCGGCCAGCAGCGTCAGGTCCACTGCAAATTTTCGATTTTTCAGCCGTTTCATGGCAGGTCCACGCTCCTTCAAACGTCCGTTTTTTGTCCCAGACTGCTATTATAATATTGTATCACAGGTCTCCCCGGTTGTAAATCGGGCTTTTCGCAGGTTTTGGCAGGATTTTTTCGGAATTCCGCAGCCTTTTCCGCAAAAAGACCTTGCTTTTTTGTCCAAGACCTGCTATACTACAGAAAGACTAAGGTAGTGCTTGACTGGAGGCTGGGGAAATTCCCCAGTCTTTCTTATTGAACGGCGGCCCCGGGCCTCTCCCGGGCGAAAGGAGCGCTTCACGGATGAAACTGACGGAACAGGTCTGGCAGCTGGCGGAGCCCATCGCCGCGGCCCGGGGCTGCGAGATCTGGGACACGGAATATGTGCGCGAGGGCGCCGAATGGTACCTGCGCATCTACCTCGACAAGGAAGGCGGCGTGGACATCGACGACTGTGAGGCCGTCTCCCGGGCCATGGACCCCATTCTGGACGAAAAGGACCTCATCCCCAGCAGCTATACCTTCGAGGTGTGCAGCGCCGGGCTGGAGCGGGCGCTGAAGCGCCCCGGCGACTTTGCCCGGTTCCTGGGCAGCGACGTGCTGGTGCGCCTCTACCGGCCCAAGGACGGCACGAAGGAGTTCCCCGGCGTGCTGCGCGGCTATGAGGACGGCCGCGTCACCATCGACTATCTCGGGAAGCCGGTCACATTCGAAAAATCCGAAGTCGCACTGGTACGGCTTCGCGCGACATTCTAAGGAGGAGAAAACATGAACGCCGAAATCTATGCGGCCCTCGCTCAGCTGGAAAAGGAACGCGGCATCCCGCAGGCCTACATGATGGAAAAGATTACCCAGGCCCTCGTCGCCGCCTATAAGAAGGATAAGACCGGCTACACCGACAACGTCTTCGTCGAGCTGACAGAGAACGACATGCGGATGTACGTCCAGAAGGAAGTGGTGGACGGCGTCATCACCCCCGCCACGGAGATTTCCCTGGAGGAGGCCCGGAAGATCAACCCCCGCTGTGAGCTGGGCGACCTCGTCAACGTGGACGTCAAGACCCAGAACTTCGGCCGCATCGCCGCCCAGACCGCCAAGCAGGTCATCATCCAGGGCATCCGCGAGGCCGAGCGCGGCATGATCTTCGACAGCTTCTCCTCCAAGGAGCACGAGATTTTGACCGGCACCGTGCTGCGCATCGAGCCGCAGAGCGGCGACATGACCATCCGCATCGGCACCGGCAACGACCGCACCGACGCCTACCTCGCCGCCGGCGAGCAGGTGAAGACCGAGCATTTCACCGAGGGCGACCTCATCCGCGTCTACGTCGTGGAGGTCCGACGCTCCAGCCGCGGCCCGCAGGTCATCGTCTCCCGGACCCATCCCGGCCTCGTCAAGCGGCTCTTTGAGCTGAACGTGCCGGAGATCGAGAGCGGCCTCGTCGAGATCAAGTCCGTGGCCCGCGAGGCCGGCTCCCGCACGAAGCTGGCCGTCCGCGCCACCGAAGAGAACATCGATCCGGTCGGTGCCTGCGTCGGCCCCAGAGGCGGCCGTGTCGGCGCCGTGGTCGATGAGCTGCGGGGCGAAAAGATGGACATCGTCGTCTGGTCCGAGGACCCGGAGCAGTTCGTCGCCTCGGCCCTGTCCCCGGCGGACGTCATCTCCGTCACCATGCTGCCGGGCACCAAGGCCTGCCGTGTCATCGTGCCCGACGACCAGCTCTCTCTTGCCATCGGCAAGGAGGGCCAGAACGCCCGGCTGGCCGCCCGGCTGACCGGCTGCAAGATCGATATCAAGCCCGCCTCCCAGGCCGAGGAGCCCGAGACGGCGGCGGAGCCTGCGGAAGAGGCCTGAGCGCCCCTTCCCCGGAGGTAGGATCATGCCGAAGAAAATTCCCATGCGCCAGTGCGCCGGATGCAGAGAAATGAAACCGAAAAAAGAGCTTGTGCGGGTAGTCCGCTCACCGGAGGGCGTCATCTCCCTGGACTTCCGGGGCAAGGCCCCGGGCCGCGGCGCTTACGTCTGCCCGAACCTCGAATGCCTGCGGCGCGCCCGGAAGGCGCGGTCGCTGGAGCGCAGCCTGGACACGGCCATTCCCGCCGAGGTCTACGACGCGCTGGAGGAAAGGATGGCGCAGCCGGAATGATGCAGGAACGGGCAATGGGTTATCTCTCTCTGGCCCGCCGGGGACGGCGGCTGGAGGCCGGCGAGGAGCCGGTGGGCGCGCTCTGCCGGGCCGGGCACGCGCGGCTCGTGGTGCTGGCCGAGGACGCCTCGCCCCACACGCTGCGCCGGGCCGAGAGCTTCGTCTCGGGCACGCAGCAGCCGCTGCTCCGGATTCCCTGCACCAAGGAGGCCCTGGGCGCGGCCATCGGCCGCAGCCCCTGCGCCATCGCGGCCTTCACGGACCCGCGTCTGGCGCTGGCCTTTGTGCAGGCCCTGGAGGAGCCGGAGCGCTGTGCCCCCGTGCTGGAGCGGCTCACGCGCCAGTCGGACCGCGCCGCCCAGCGGCAGCGCGAGGAACGGGCGCACCGCCGGAATGTCCGGCACGGGAAAAAGTAAGATAATACTATATAAAGGATAGGATCGCACAGGCGGCCCGTTTCGGACCGCGGCCATCGGAGCAGCCCCTGAGGTTCCGGCGGCGGACGTTATTGGAGGTGGCTTATATTGAGCAGTTTCAACAAGTATCGGATTCGTGATGTGGCCAAGGACTTCGGCATGACGACGAAGGAGATCAGCGACATCGTCTCGAAGTACTTCGAAAAGCCGAAGAGCAATATGCAGGTCCTGGAGGACCAGCAGCTCAACGTCCTCTTCGAGCACATCACCCAGCACCACCAGATCGACTCGCTGGAGCAGGTCTTCGCCGTGGCCCCGGCCCCCAAGAAGGAGGAGGTTCCGGCCCCCGCCCCGAAGAAGGAAGCCGCCCCGGCGCCCGCCGGGCAGAAGTCCCAGCAGGCGGCGCAGCCGCAGCAGGCCCAGCCCCAGAAGAGCGCCGCGCCCGCTCCGCAGAGCAAGCCCCAGCCGCAGCCCCAGGCCGCGAAGCCTCAGGAGCCCCAGCGCAAGCGTGAGCGCCGCGTGGTCGATACCAGCGCCGTCACCGTCAACACCGCCCGCTTCGACGACCATGTGGATAAGCTGGTCTCCGAGCGGATGCAGAACGTCTCCGGCGGCAAGCAGCGCATCGGCGGCAAGAACAAGGCCGGCGGCAACAAGAAGAAGCCCTTCACCAGCAAGTCCCGCAGCGAGGAGCAGGAGAAGATGCGCCGCCTCCAGCTTGAGATTGCCAAGAAGACGCCGCTGACCGTCAAGATCCCCGACGAGATCACCGTCGGCGAGCTGGCCTCCCGCATGAAGAAAACCGCCAGCGAGGTCATCAAGTGCCTGATGAAGAACGGCATCCTTGCCGCCATCAACCAGTCCATCGACTACGACACCGCCGAATACGTGGCCACCGAGCTGGGCTGCCGCGTGGAGCACGAGGTCGTCGTCACCATCGAGGAGCGCCTCTTCGACGACCACGAGGACACGGCGGAGGAGCTCCAGCCCCGTCCCCCGGTCGTGGTCGTCATGGGCCACGTCGACCACGGCAAGACGTCCCTGCTGGACGCCGTCCGGAAGACGAACGTGGTCTCCGGCGAGGCCGGCGGCATCACCCAGCACATCGGCGCGTACACCGTCAAGATCGACGGCAAGCCCATCACCTTCCTGGACACCCCGGGCCATGCCGCCTTTACCGAGATGCGCGCCCGCGGCGCCATGTGCACCGACATCGCCATCCTGGTCGTGGCCGCCGACGACGGCATCATGCCCCAGACCATCGAGGCCATCAACCACGCCAAGGCCGCGAATATTCCCATCATCGTCGCCGTCAACAAGATGGATAAGCCGGGCGCGAACCCGGACCGCATCCTCACCCAGCTGACGGAGCACGGCCTGACGCCCGCGGACTGGGGCGGCGAGACCGAGGTCTGCCGCATCTCCGCCAAGACGGGCCAGGGCATCGACGATCTCCTCGAGGTCGTCATCCTGACCGCCGAGATCGCCGAGCTGAAGGCCAACCCGAACCGCGCCGCCAAGGGCACGGTCATCGAGGCCCGCCTCGACAAGAACCGCGGCCCCATCGCCACGCTGCTGGTCCAGAACGGCACGCTCCACCAGGGCGACACCATCATCGCTGGTACCGCCGTGGGCCGTGTCCGCGTCATGGTGGACGACAAGGGCAAGCAGGTCAAGTCCGCCGGTCCGTCGATCCCCGTGGAGATCACCGGCCTCGCCGAGGTCCCGGCCCCCGGCGACAGCTTCGCCGCCGTGGCCGACGAGCGCATGGCCCGTCAGCTCGTTGAGCAGCGCAAGCAGAAGATCAAAGACGACCTCAACAAGCAGAACCAGAAGGTCACCCTCGACAACCTCTTCGCCAAGATGCAGGAGGGCGAGATGAAGGAGCTGGACCTCATCGTCAAGGCCGACGTTCAGGGCTCCGCAGAGGCCGTCAAGGCCTCTCTCGTCAAGCTGAGCAACGACGAGGTCCGTGTCCGCGTCATCCATGCGGGCGTCGGCGCCATCAACGAGACCGACGTGGTCCTGGCCTCCACGGCCAACGCCATCATCGTCGGCTTCAACGTCCGGCCCAACGACGCCGCTGCCGCCGCCGCCAAGCGCGACAAGGTGGATATGCGGATGTACCGCGTCATCTACGACGCCATCAACGAGATCGAGGCCGCCATGAAGGGTATGCTGGCCCCCACCTACAGGGAGAGCATCATCGGCCACGCCGAGGTGCGCATGACCTATAAGGTCTCCTCCATCGGCACCATCGCCGGCTGCTACGTCAAGGACGGCAAGGTCTCCCGGGACGCCAAGGTCCGCGTGCTCCGCGACAACATCGTCATCCACGAGGGCGTCGTCGGCTCGCTGCAGCGCTTCAAGGACGCCGTCAAGGAGGTCCAGGCGGGCTACGAATGCGGCATGTCCATCGATAAGTACAACGATATCAAGGAGGGCGACATCTTCGAGTGCTTCGTCATGGAAGAGGTCAAGCCCGTGTAACACCAAGGAACCCCGGGCCGCCGTACAGTTGTAGGGCGGCCCGTCCTGCCTGAGGAGGAACCACCTATGTCACAACTGAGAATCGGGCGCATCAATGAGGAAATCCAGAAGGAGCTTTCCCAGCTGATCCGCACGCTGAAGGACCCCCGGGTCCAGGACGCCATGATCTCCATCACCGCCGTGGAGACCACCGGCGACCTCCACTATGCCAAGGTCTTCGTCAGCGTGCTCCAGAAGGACCGGAGCCGCGACGTGCTCAAGGGCCTCAAGTCCGCGGGCGGCTTCCTGCGCCGGGAGATCGGCCGGACGCTCCAGCTCCGCTATACACCAGAGCTGGTCTTCGAGCTGGACGACTCCATCACCAAGGGCGCCGATATGTTCGCCCTGCTGAAGTCCCTGCACATCGAGGATGACGCCGATGAAGCATCTGACGCTGAATGAGCTTGCTGAGGCCCTGGGGGCGGGCGACAGCTACACCATCCTGACCCACCGGCGGCCCGACGGCGATACCGTGGGCTGCTCCATTGCCCTGTGCCGCGCGCTACGCGCCCTCGGCAAGACCGCCGTCATTCTTGAAAATCCCCAGTTCACGCCGCGCTACCTGCCCTATCTCGCGGGCCTGACCGGCCCGGCGCTGCCCGGCGGGACCTTTGTCGCCGTGGACATCGCCTCCGAGGGGCTGTATCCCCTGGGCTTCTCCGGCCCCGTAGACCTCTGCCTCGATCACCACGGCTCCAACTCCGGCTTCGCCGCCCGAGGCCATGTGGAGGGGGACCGGGCTGCATGCGGCGAGCTCGTGCTGGAGCTGCTGCACGCCCTGGGCGTCCCTGTGGACAAGGCCATGGCCGACGCGCTCTATATCGCCGTCTCCACGGATACGGGCTGCTTCCGCTACTCCAACACCACCGCCGCCACGCTGCGCGCCGCCGCGGAGCTGATGGACTGCGGCGCGGATACCGCCAGCCTGAACCGGCTGCTCTTCGAGGTCAAGACCCGGGCGCGCTTCGCCCTGGAGGCCTATCTGACCGAGGACCTGCAGCTCTATGCCGATGGGGCCATCGGCGTCTGCACGCTGCCCGAGGCGGAAAAGCTGCGCCTCGGCGTCACCGAGGACGACGCCGACGCCATCGCGGGCTTCGCCCGGAATCTCGAGGGCGTGGCCATCGGCGTCATGCTCCGGGACCTGCCCGGGAACCAGTGCAAAATTTCCCTGCGCACCGATGACCGGCGCTACGACGCCTCGGCCATCTGCGCACAGCTCGGCGGCGGCGGCCACCGCGCCGCGGCGGGTGCGACGGTGCCCGGCTCCCTGGAGGACGGCCGTGCCGCCATCCTCGGCGCCATCGCCGCGGCCACGGACCTGCAGGTGACACCATGACTGGAATTCTCATCGTGGACAAGCCCGCGGACTGGACGAGCCAGGACGTGGCGGCGAAGCTGCGCGGTGTCTT
>CALICR010000223.1 GCA_938049125.1 uncultured Clostridia bacterium | reverse complement strand
AGCCAAGGGGCAGGGGCAACGAGCCGCTCTTGCCTCTCCCTCTGGGAGAGGTGGCCGAGCGAAGCGAGGTCGGAGAGGGCGCTGGCAGCAATGGCCACACACAAGGCGGAACAGCCCTCTCAGTCACCTGCGGTGACAGCTCTCCCGGAGGGAGAGCCAAGGGACGGGTGGCGGACGGATGGGTTTGGGGCTTACCAGTTGGAAATGATGGCTTCGGCGGCGTCCTCGGGGGTGCCGTCGTTTTCGACGGTCGCGTCGGCGAAGCGGGCGTAGCGGGGGGCGCGGGCTTCGTACATGGCGGCGAGGTCGGCGTTTTTGGAGAGGGGGCGGCCCTCGCGGGGGAGCAGTCCCAGGTCGCGGCGGAGCCAGGCGATATGGCCGTTCTGGTGGAGGGCGTCGTAGTTCTCCTCCCGGAGCACCGCGCCGCCGCCGGTGGCGACGACGGCCCCGGAGCCGCCGCCCAGGCGGCGGAGCACCTCGGTCTCCCGGGCGCGGAAGCCCGCCTCGCCCTCTTGGGCGAAGATCTCGGGAATACTCCTGCCCGCGGTACGGACAAGCTCCTCGTCGGCGTCGAGGAAGGGACGGCCCAGCTTCGCGGCCAAGGCCCTGCCCACGGTGGTCTTGCCGCAGCCGGGCATACCCACGAGGATGAGATTCTCCGTCTTTTTTCGCAGGGCCTCGGTCAGCGCACCGACGCGGTCCGCGGGGATCTCTCTGCCGAGGAACTGCTCGGCGCTGGCCCGGGCCTGGGCCGCCAGCATGGCGAGGCCGCCCCGGGCGACGAGGTCCCGGCGCTCCGCCTCGAGGCAGAGGGCCGTGCGGGCCGGGTTATAGATGAGGTCCAGCACGCCCTCCAAATTCGGGAAGGGCGCGAGGGACAGGGGCGCTTCGCCGCAGCGGGGGTACATCCCCACCGGCGTGGCGTTGACGATGAGGGCCGCGTCGGCGTGGCGGTCCAGGTTGTCATAATTGTCCGGGCCGAAGCGGGAGATGACGACGACCTGCCCCGCGCCGCGCTGGCGCAGCGCCTCGCAGACCGTCACCGACGCGCCGCCGCTGCCCAGCACCAGGGCCTTTTTGCCCCGGACGTCGAGGCCGCTGCCGTCAAAGAGGAAGAGGAAGCCCGCGAGGTCCGTGTTGTCGCCGTAGATGGTGCCGTCGGGGCGGCGGACCAGGGTGTTGACGCTTTGCAGCCGCTCCGCCGCCGGGGACAGGGCCGCGCAGTAGGGCACGACGGCTTTTTTATAGGGAATGGTCACGTTGAGGCCGTCCCAGCCGCCGCCGCGCAGGAAGTCGGGCAGCTCCGCCTCGGTCTTCTCGAAGAGGGCGTAGGAGTAGTCCCCCAGCATGGCGTGGAGCGCCGGGGAGTAGCTGTGGCCCAGGGTCTTGCCCAGCAGACCGCACCGCATCTCAGACCACCTCGCTGTAGCTGCCGAGGTACTGGAAGTCCTCGCTGACGGAACGCAGCTCGCCCATGAGCTGGATGAACTCCGGCGAATAGACCGACGTGTCGAGGTCGAAGTAGAACATGAACTCGAAGTCCCGGCCCGGCATGGGGCGGCTCTCCAGCTTGTTGAGGTTGATGCCGAGGGCATAAAACCTGGCCAGCACCTTATAGAGCGAGCCGGCCTTGTGGGGCAGCACCAGCATGAGGCTGGTCCGGTCCGCACCGGGGTAAATTTCAAGGTCCCGGGCGATGCAGATGAAGCGGGTGTAGTTGTTCTGGCGGTCCTGGACGCTGCCCTGGAGGCAGTCGAGGCCGTAAAGCTCCAGGCAGGGCCGGGCGCAGAGGGCGGCGATGTCGTCGCGGCCGGACTCGGCCACCAGGCGCGCGGCGGCGGCGGTGTTCTCGCAGCGGGTGAGCTTCACGCCCTTCAGGCCCTCGAGGAAGGAGGCGCACTGGCGGATGGCCTGGTCGTGGGAGACGATCTCCCGGATGCCCTCGAGCTTCGCGCCGGGGCGGGCGGCCAGGCAGTGGTCCACCTTGACGCGGACGCTGCGGACGATGTAGAACCGGTGGTCGGCCATGAGGTCATAGACCCGGTTGACGGAGCCGGCGGTGCTGTTCTCCAGCGGGATGACGCCGTAGCGGCAGAAGCCGTGCTCGATGGCCGAGAAGACGGCGTCGAAGGAGGAGAAGTAGGAGATGGACGGCGTCTTGAACAGGCGCTCGCAGGCCAGCTGGGAATAGGCCCCCTCGACGCCCTGGCAGGCCACCTGGGCCCGGGGCGGGAAGAGGGGCGGTGTCTCCGCGATGGCCCGGGCGATCTCCTCCGAGAGGGGGGAGCGCTCGCCCAGCAGGCGGCCCTGGCTGGCGCGGCTCAGCTCGAAGAGCAGGGAGTAGAGGGCCGTGGTGTAGTCCGCCAGGTCCGGGCCCGCCTGCTCCGCCACGGCGCGCAGCTTGTCGCGCTCCCGGGCGCTGTCCAGCACGGGCAGGCCGTGCTCCTTCTTATAGGCCGCAATGCTCGCGGCGGTCTCCATGCGCTGGCAGAAGGCGCGCACCAGGGCCTCGTCGGCCTGGTCCATCTGCTGGCGGTAGTCTTCCAGTGTCATAGTTCATTCCTCCCAGAAAAGATGGTCGCTTTGACGGAGCAGCAGGGCGTCCGCCAGGGCGAGCGCCGCGGCGGCCTCGACGCAGGGGACGGCCCGCGGGACGATGCAGGGGTCGTGGCGGCCCCGGACGCACAGCTCCCGCTCCTCCATCCGGGAGAGGGACACGCTGCGCTGGGGCCGGGCGATGGACGGCGTGGGCTTGAAGGCCGCGCGGAAGAGGAGCGGCATACCCGTGGAGATGCCGCCGAGGATGCCGCCGTGGCGATTCGTCTCCGTGCAGACCGCGCCGTTCTCGATGCAGAAGGGGTCGTTGTTCTCGCTGCCGCGGAGGCGGGCGGCGTCGAAGCCGCTGCCGAACTCGACGCCCTTCACCGCCGGGATGCCGAAGAGGGCCAGGCTCAGCCGCCCCTCCAGCCCGCCGAAGAGGGGGCCGCCGAGGCCCGCGGGCAGGCCCGTGACGGCGCACTCGACGCTGCCGCCCACGGAGTCGCCCGCCGCCCGGGCCGCGTCGATCTCCGCCCGCATGGCCTCCCCCGCCGCCGGGCGGAGGACGGGAAAGTCCGGGTCCGCGTCCGCCGGGAGCCGGGGGTCCAGGGGGTCGAAGCGGTCGTCGTCCACGGGGCCGACGGAGGCGATGTGGGCCGCGACGGAGACGCCGAAGCGGCCGAGGAGCTGGAGACAGATGCCCCCGGCGATGCAGAGCGGGGCCGTGAGCCGGGCCGAGAAGTGGCCGCCGCCGGCCACGTCCTGGAAGCCGCCGTACTTCATCTGAGCGGCGAAGTCGGCGTGGCCCGGGCGCGGGACGTCCCGCAGCTCCGCGTAGTCGCCGGACCGGGTGTTCTCACTGCGGATGATGGCGGTGAGGGGCGCGCCGCAGGTTTTGCCGTCCACGAGGCCGCAGAGAATCTCGGGGATGTCCGACTCCTTCCGGGGCGTCGAATAGGCGTGGCGGCCCGGGGCGCGGCGGCGCAGGAAGGCCCCGAGGGCCTCGAGGTCCACGGGCAGGCCCGCGGGCAGGCCGTCGATGGTCACGCCCACCGCCGGGGCGTGGGACTGGCCGAATAGGGAGACGCGCAGCGCCTCGCCGTACTGACTGCTCATGGCTTCGCTCCTTTCGCGTCCGGGCCGAGGGCGGCCCAGTCCCGGAAGAATCCGGGATAGGATTTCTCCGTGCACTCCGCGCCGGGGACCGTGACGCCCGCCGGGCAGAGGAGGCTGCACACCGCCGCCGTCATGGCCATGCGGTGGTCGCC
>CALICR010000222.1 GCA_938049125.1 uncultured Clostridia bacterium | reverse complement strand
ATAAGCTCCCGATTTGCGTTAATCCGGTTCCCGGCGCAGCTAGGCTGCGCCGGGAGCTTTGTCTTCCGCACAAAAAACGGGCCCGGCAGAGAAGTCTGCCGGGGCCGCTGTCTGTGAGTCCGGGGCGCTGCGTCAGTCGCCGAGATTTCCGCCTCCGACGTCGTTGCCGAGGTCGCAGGTGTACTTCCATTCCACGGTATCCCCGTCCGCCAGGGCGTAGCGGGAACAGCCGTAGTTCGGGAACCAGCCGTTGACGGCGTAGTTCCAGCCGGAGCCTTCGCCCACGTCGAATTCATAGAGGTTGCCGATGCCCTCGATGTAGGCGCTGTTGTAGAGCGGCGTCCAGTTGAATTCCATGGGGATGCCGTTGTCCTTGCAGACCCGCTGGAGCACGTCGAAGACGCTCTCGCCAATCGTGAACGTCACCTCGGTCTCCGGCAGGAGCCAGCCGTCCTCGGGCACCAGGTCCCGCTTCCGCTCGTCGCAGCGGTCCATGTTGTCGAGGATCGTGGCGCAGGAGATGGAGAAGGTGCAGGTAGCCTCCCCGCCCTCCTCCGCCGTGCCCGGCTCCACGGGCTGGGGCTTTCCCTCGGGCACCGGGTCCGTGTGGTACGCGCCTGTACCGTTCTCCGTGGTCCCGTCCGCCGCGCCGGACCCGCAGCCCGCCAGCAGCAGCGCCGCCAGCAGCACCGGCACCAGCGCCGCCCATCTATGCTTCTTCCACCAATTCCGCATTGGCTGTTCTCCTCCTTTGGGCCGCGCACTGCGGCCCTGCCGCCGCCCGGGAGGCGGCGTTTCTCCTCAAAGTATACCCGAACCGGAGCAGATTTGCAACCCCGCGCGTTCCGCTCATTCGACCTCCAGCGGGGCCTGGTCCAGGGCGATGCGGACGGTTGTGCCCACGCCGGGCGCGGACTCCGCCGAAATACCGTGGCCCAGCTTTTGCAGGATGCGGCGGCTGAGGCCCAGGCCGATGCCCGTGGCGCGCTTATCCCGGCGGCCGTTCTCGCCGGTGAAGCCCAGCTCGAAGATGCGCGGCAGGTCCGCCGGGTCGATGCCGACGCCGGTGTCGCGGATGCAGAGCGTCTTCGGCGCCTCCAGATAGATGGAGACGCCGCCCTGCCGGGTGTATTTCAGCGCGTTGGACAGCACCTGCTCCACCACGAAGAGGAGCCATTTTTCGTCCGTCAGCACCGTACAGTGCAGGGGCTCATAGTCAAGGCGCAGTTTTTTCGTGATGAACTGGGCGGCGTAGCGCCGCACGGCCTGGCGGACGACGGCGTCGAGGTCGCAGGTGCGCAGCACAAAGTCCGTGCTGTCGGCGCTGAGGCGCAGGTAGCAGAGGACCATCTCCACATACTGCTCGATCTTCTGCAGCTCCTCGGAGACGGCCCGGGTCCGGGGCGCGTCCAGCTCCTGCTGGAGCAGCAGACGCATGGCGGCGATGGGCGTCTTGATCTGGTGGGCCCACACGGTGTAGTACTCCACCATGGCGTCGTAGCGGCGGCCCAGGACGCTCTCCCGGCGGAGACGGTCGTCTCGCAGCGCCCGGATCAGGGCGGCATATTCCGCCTCAATGGGGCCGACCGGGTCCGGCAGCGCGTCGGCAGCGGTCTCCGGCATCGTCAGCAGCCGCTGGAGGCAGCGGTGGCGGCGGCGGAAGCCGAGGTAGTCCGGGATCAGGAACAGCAGCAGCAGGAAGGCGCAGAGCGCCCCGGCGTAGGCCGCGGCCCGCCAGGGCACCTCGAAGAGCACGAGGCAGCAGAGATACACGGCAGCACAGAGCAAGAACGCCGCCGCGCCCTTCCGGCGCTGCCGGAGATACAGTTGAACCATTCCGTTCCTCCCATTTCCGATTCTTGTCGTTTTTTATACCTGAGGCGGGAACCCCGCCCGGGGACTGGCCTGGGGCCTTGCAATTTCCCCACAAGCTGTGTAGGATGATTTTCAACCACGCCGGCGGGACCGCCGGCATTCCGAGAGAAGGTATCCTCCATGCAGAAATCCTTCCGGCGCGCCCGGTTCCGCTGCGGCCTCCGCGCCGGGATCCCCATCGTGCTCGGCTACGTCCCCGTGGGCATCGCCTACGCCATTCTGGCGCGGCAGGCGGGCTTTACGGTCCGGGAGACCTGTGCCATGTCCCTCTTCGTCTACGCCGGGGCCAGCGAGATGATGGCCGCCGGGATGTACGCCCAGGGTGCGGGCATCGCCGCCATCATCCTTGCCACCTTCGTGCTGAACCTGCGCCAGGCCATCATGAGCACCTGCGTCTTCCACCTGACGCCCGGCGCATCCGCGCCGCTCCGGGTCCTCGGCTCCTTCGGCGTCACCGACGAGACCTTCGCCGTCTTCACAGCGGAGCAGCCGAAGCACCACAACCTGCCCTTTTTCCTCGGGCTGGCGCTCATCGCCTATCTCTCCTGGAACCTCGGCACCCTGGCGGGAGCCCTGGCCTCGGACCTGCTGCCGGACATCCTGACCGCCAGCCTCGGCATCGCGCTCTACGCCATGTTCCTGGGCCTGCTGGTGCCCGGCGCGTCCCGGAGCTGGCAGCTCACGGCCCTCTGCGTCCTGACGGGGCTGTGCAACACGCTGCTCTCCCGGTTCCTGCCCTCAGGCTGGGCGCTCATCGCGTCCACGCTGGTCTGCGCCTTTGCCGGGTCCTTCTTCGCAGACCCGGACGGCGGAAAGGAGGAGGCCCATGTCTGACACCTTCCTCCTCATCCTCGGCATGAGCCTCGTGACCTACCTGCCCCGGGCGCTCCCGGCGGCCTTCCTCGCGCGGCTCCACTTCGGGCCGCGGATGGAGAAGTTCCTGAAGCTCATCCCCTACACCGCCATGGCGGCGCTCATCTTCCCCGGCGTCCTCCAAACGGACGCGGCGCACCCCATCATCGGCATCGCGGGCGGAGCCGCCGCGGCGCTGCTGGCCTGGCGGAAAAAGCCGCTGATGCTCTGCGTCTTCGCGGCCATCGCCGTGGACTTTCTCCTCTATCTCGTGCTCTGAACATCTGCGCCGCAGCGGTCCTCGCTGCGGCGCGCAGTTTACTTCAGGAGCATCTGCGCCAGGGCGGCGTCTTTTCCGTCGGGCCGCAGGACGGCGAAGCGGAAGCCGTTCTCCTGGGTCTGCCGCCGGAGCGTCAGCGTGTCGCCGCCGAAGCAGGCCTGGCGGAAGCAGATCTCGAACTCCGCGGGCCGCAGGGCCAGCAGCTCCTCCACGGTGAAGGTGTCGAGCAGGGCGCGGACGTAGGCCGTGTTGTTCATGTGGTGGCCCATGTCCACGTCCGAGGGGCGCACGACGTGCTCCATGGCGAGGTCCTCCGGCGCGAATTCCCCGCGGAAGCGGGAGAAGGGCGCGTCACAGACCTTATCCGGGCAAATCTCCACGTCCGGGATGCCCACCTCGCGCATCCGGGCCACGCCGTGGTCCGCAAGGCGCAGCACGGCCCACTCGGTCCGGCCCTCGGCCACGAGCCTGCCGCCGCAGGTCATGGTATAGAAGCGGTCCGTCCGGAGGTCGCCGGGGGCGAATTTCCCAAGCCAGGTGCGGATGCGCACCTCCTGCATGAGGAAGGGGCGGTGGTACACCTTCACCCGGGTCCGGACCGTCAGCCAGAAAAGGCCTTTGGCCGCCATGGCTGCACCGCCGATGCCGAGACGCTCGGCGTGCTCCGAGGCGATATCCTGAAACAGCACGAAGGTGCTGTAGAGGCTCAGCCGCGACGAGGCGTCGCACTGGCTGGGCGTGAGCACCGCAGTTTTCTCAAAATAACCTTCCATATGGGTCTCCTGTTTCCGGCGGCACGGTCCGCCTGTTCTGCCCCTATTTTACCCCGCTTCGCGCGGTCCGTCAACCGCCGGGGCGGGACGGAATTTTTCCGTTGCATTCCGGAAAGTGCTATGCTATGCTTAAAAAAACGCGGCGCACCCGCCGGAGGAGCTGTTTTTATGTCCATCGTCATCCGAAAAGCCACGGCCGCCGACCTCGACGCCGTCAGCCGCATCTACGACCGCATCCACGACGAGGAGGAGGCGGGCCGGGCCTCCACCGGCTGGACGCGCGGCGTCTACCCCGTCCGTGCCACCGCCGAGGCGGCTCTGGCCCGGGGCGACCTCTTTGTGGAGGAGTTGGATGGCGGCATTGTCGGAACTGCCATTCTGAATCAGATCCAGGTGGACGTCTACGCCGACACGCCCTGGCAGTTCGCGGCCCCGGATGGGGAGGTCATGGTCCTGCACACCCTGGTCATCGACCCCGGGAAGTCCGGCGCGGGCCTTGGCCGGGCCTTCGCCGCCTACTACGAGGACTACGCCCGGGCCGCGGGCTGCACGGTCCTGCGCATCGACACCAACGCCAAAAACGCCGCCGCCCGCAGTCTCTACCGGAAGCTCGGCTACCGCGAGGCGGCCATCCTTCCCTGCACCTTCAACGGCATCTCCGGCGTAGACCTTGTCATGCTTGAGAAAGCCCTCTGAGCGGGACGGGAATGCGCGTTGCATTTCGGGATTCCCCATGGTATACTTATATAAATACAAACTATGAAGTGGCGGAGGATGCTGCAATGACCGTTGGAATGATCGGAACCGGAAACATGGGCGCGGCCCTGATGGCCGCCATGGCCCCGTATTACCCGCTCTGCGCCTTCAATCGCGGGCGGAACAAGCTGCTGCGCGTCTGTACGGAGGTCGGCGCGAAGTCGATGGACTGCGCCGCCGACGTTGCCGCGGCCTCGGATGTCCTCATTCTGGCGGTAAAGCCCGCCGTCGTGGAGTCCGTGCTGGCGGAGGTCAAGCCGGTGCTGCGGCCCGAGACCATCCTCTGCTCCGTGGCCGTGGGCCTGCCGCTCTCCTACTACGAGGCGCGGGTGGGCGCAGACCGGAAGCTCGTGCGCGTCATGCCCAACACGCCTGCCGCCGTGGGGGCCGGGGCCACGGCTCTCTGCTTCGGCAGCACCTGCACCAAAGCGGATCGGGACGCTGTCAAGGCCCTTTTCGCCTGCGCAGGCCTCGCCGAGGAGCTTCCCGAGGCCCTCATGGGCGGCGTCTCCGCCCTGACGGGCAGCAGCCCCGCCTACATCTGTATGCTCATCGAGGCCATGGCCGATGCCGGGGTCTACCAGGGCATCCCCCGCGCCCAGGCCATCCGCCTGGCGGCTCAGGCCGTGCTCGGCACCGCCAAGCTGGTGCTCGAGAGCGGTAAGCACCCGGAGCTGCTCAAGGACGAGGTCTGCTCCCCCGGCGGCACCACCATCCGCGGCGTCGCCGCCCTGGAGCAGCGCGGCTTCCGCGGCGCGATCCTCGACGCCATCAACCTCTGCGCCGACGCCTCCAAGGGCAAGGAGTGAGCATGAACCGCACGACGCTCTATCAGCTCCTGGAGGAGTACCCCGTCATCCCCGCCGTGAAGAACGAGGCGGGCCTGCGGCGCTGCGCCGAGAGTGAAAACCCGCTGGTCTTCGTGCTCCACGCGGCGCTGGACACCGCCGGGCCCATCACCGAGCGGCTCAAGGCCTGCGGCAAGACCGTGTTCCTCCACATGGACCTCATCGACGGCCTCTCCCAGAAGGAGGTGGCCGTGGATTTCCTGGCCGGGCACACGAAGGCCGACGGTATCCTCTCCACCCGGCCGAACCTCATCCGTCACGCCGCCTCTCTGGGGCTGCTGACGGTACACCGCTACTTCCTGCTGGACTCTCTGTCGCTCCAGAACGTGATGAAGTCCGGCGTCCAGGACTGCGCGGACCTCATTGAGGTGCTGCCCGGCGGGATGCCGAAGGCGCTGCGCACGCTGCACGCCGCCCTGCCCATGCCCATGGTGGCCGGCGGCCTCATCGCCGACAAGGAGGACGTGTTCAGCGCCCTCTCCGCCGGGGCCTCCGCCATCTCCACCACAAAAGAGGAGCTTTGGTTCCTGTAAGCAAAGCGTCCGGGTCCCGCGGGACCCGGACGTTTTTTGATGCGAGGCTCCTTGCGGGGTCCCGGTTTTTCTGTGCGGATCAGCCGCCCCAGGCGGGGAGGTAACGGCTGACGTCGCGGCCGCCGATCCTCATGGTGCGGCAGAGGCGGTACCAGGTGCCCTCGCCGGAGTCGTAGGTCCGCAGCTCCTCCTTGTGGCCCAGGCGGCGGAGCATGGTCCAGTCCACCTTGCGGATGACGCGGTTGTAGGTGTCCCAGAGGCTGATGTGCTCACAGCCGCAGTCGTAGAGCTCCAGGGCGCGGTCGCGGTACGCCTCGGTGCTCATGGTGCGGGGCATGATCTCGAGGTACACGGTGACGCCGTATTCCTTCTCGAGGCGCATGAACTCGTCCACGCGCTCCTGCTGGTCCTTCGGGCCGCGGAGCACGCCCTGGGAGTCGGCCATGGGCGGCAGGGTGTTGAAGTCCTGTCGGCGGTAGATGATGGACTCCTGGACGTCGCGCAGGTGCTTCGTGTACTTGTCGAGGTCCAGCTTCCTGTGGGTTTCGTCCTGCCAGACGTCGCCGTTCAGCGTCTCGCGGATGCGCTGGGGATAGCTGATGATGGCGGTGATGAGCTGCTCGCGGCACCAGGTCTCCAGGTCCAGCGCCACGTGGCGGGCGTCGTAGACGGAGTACTGCACCCGGGCGTGGAGGCCGATGCCGGGCCGGACCGCGTCCAGCCGGGCACGCAGCTCGCGCACGAACTCGGTCATGTAGGCGCAGCGCAGGGACGTCACCCGCTCGTCGTCCAGCGGGAGGTAGCGCGGGTCCTCGCCGTATTCGGCCTTAAAGCGATCCACGAAGGGCTGCTCGAAGAGCACGTAGGGCACACCGCGGTTGTAGATCATCTCGACGGCGTCGCAGCCCGTCTTCGCCATGGCCTCGAAGCGGTCCAGGATGTATTCCCGGACCTCGGGATAGACGTAGGACAGGGCGTCGATGGGGTCGCCGTTGCGGTCGATGCAGCGCAGCTCCGGATGGTCCAGCTTGAAGCGGTTGTCGAAGTAGCCCTGGTCGTCGGGAAACTCGATGCCCCAGGCGCCCATGCGCATGGAGACGCACATCTTGATGCCCATGCCCTTGCCGAACTCGGTCACCCGGCGGAGCATATCCATGTTGAAGTACTTGCCGCCGATGCCGTCCTGGACACGGCGGTCATAGGGATAGCCGAAGGCCAGGGTGTTGAGGTCGCCGGTGGCGGGCACGCCGTCAAAGATGCTGATGTTCTCCATGGAGAACCACTCGACGTCGGATTCCGCATAGTCCTTGACTACGGACAGCCACTCCTCCGGGCCCTCGAGGCCGTAGAGGCAGAGCATACCGTGCATGTCGTTGGTGGCGTAGATGCGCTTCGTGTCCGTGCGGGCCTGGTCCCTTTGGAACGCGGCCACCTCGGCCTCGTCCATGGGCACAAAGCGGAACCAGGCCAGGCCCATAACGCCGAGCTGTACGGCGTAGGAGCTGATCTCTATGGTCAGGCCCGTGAGGTCTGCGGCACGCCAGTAGGTCTCCTGGACGGCGTGGCGGGCGTAGATGGGCGTGAGGGCGCTGTTCGTGAAGTGCATGGGGACGTGGTCGTCGCTCAGCGCAAGATTCAGATTTTCCATACGCTGCTCGCCGTCGTTCTGGAGGCCGACGAAGATGCGGTACCAGCCCGTGAGCTTCGGGTCCAGCGTCACCGGCTTCACGCAGCTCTCCATGGCCGCCACAAGCATGGTGCCGCTGTAGGCGTTCGTCTCATAGGGCGTCGCGCACCACTTGCCGATCTCGCGCACCGGCGCGATGTGTTCCTGGGGCGTGCAGAGCCGCCCGAGGTCCGAGAGGACCACTTCAGTCCGGTTGTCCATGGGTATGATTCCTCCATTTCATATGGTTGTCCGTCCGGCACTGCGCACAGCCCGGCGGCGGGGGGACAGGTTGAGGAGCAGCACCGCCGTGAGGATCAGCACGATGCCGCCCAGCATGAGCGGCGTCAGCTTTTCCCGGTAGAGGATGCTGCCGATGAGGGTCTCCGTGACCAGCTCCGACGTGGTGAGGATGGACGCCTTGCTGGATTCCAGGTACCGGAGGCCCGTGGAGAAGAGGGCGTAGGGGAGGAAGGCCGTGAGGACGCCGGTGCCCAGCATCCAGAGGGCCGTGTCCGGCGCGGCCGCCAGCGCCGCGCCCAGGACCCGGAAGTCCGAGAGCGCCGCGCTGCCCAGGGCCGCAAAGAAGAAGCTGTAGAACGTCAGCGTCATGGGCTCGTAGCCGCGGTTCACGGCGAATTTTCCGAAGATGGAGTAGAGCGAGTAGAAGAACCCGGCAGCCAGGCAGAGGGCGAAGCCCCGGGCCGTCACCGCCGCGCCGCCGCCCGCAAGCCCGGACACCAGCACGCAGCCGCCGAAGGCCAGGCCCAGGGAGACGAGCTTTTTGACCGTCAGCCGCTCCTGAAAGAGCCAGAGGCTCAGCAGCATCACGAAGCTGGGCGCGGTGTAGACCAGCACCGTGGCCACGGCCAGGCTCGTCGAGGGCAGGCCCAGGAAATAGAACACCGAGAAGAGGAGCATACTGCCGATGCCGGTGCCGAGGAAGCGCCAGAGGTCCCGCAGCCGGATCCGGAACAGGCCGGGCTTCGGCAGCAGGCAGAGACCGCAGGCGAGGCAGGCCCCGCCGGTGCGGACCAGCGTCAGCTCGAAGGAGCCGAGGCCCGCGGCGGTCAGGTGCCGGGCGAAGAGGCCCAGGGTTCCCCAGAGGCACCCGGCGAGGAGCACCATCACCGGGGCAAGCCTTTTCGTCATGGGGTCAGGCCTCCGCCGGGTGCAGCTGCCCGATGCCCGCGCACAGCGTCTCCGCCAGCGCCTCCGCCGTGCCGCAGCCGAAGAGGGACTCGGACGGCTCATAGTACATGGCCTCATAGGCGTAGCGGGAGCAGATGTAGCTCTGGGAGGACGCGCCGGTCAGCGTGGAGAGGAGCGTCACCGCGAAGGGCGAGGCCGCCTTGGCCCGGAGGCC
Source organism: uncultured Clostridia bacterium (assembly GCA_938049125.1). Taxonomy (GTDB): domain Bacteria; phylum Bacillota; class Clostridia; order Oscillospirales; family Oscillospiraceae; genus RGIG3159. The sequence continues at coordinate 138 of CALICR010000222.1, read as the reverse complement.
CACCTCCACGAAGACCTCCGCCGCTGCGGACACGAGGACCGCGCCGCCCAGCACCAGATAGTGCAGCTCCACGGCCTTGGACGAGGCGAGGACCGCGTCGCGGCCGTAGCGCGCGGCGTCCCGGGCGTAGACCTCCAT
>CALICR010000221.1 GCA_938049125.1 uncultured Clostridia bacterium | reverse complement strand
TCAGCGTCCCGTGATAGGCATGCGTCACATACCCCGCTGCCTTCGCCGCTTCCTCCACCATCTTCTGCGCTGTCTCCATGTCTCCGGATTCGACCGCGGAGAGATAGGTCTTGTCCCGCTCCGGGGCCGAGAGAGAATAATTTTCCTTCCGTGTCCCGTTGACTTTTCCGCCCGACTGGGATATACTGCGGATGAGGCCATACATGGTTCCCCCGAACGGCGTAGAGCGCCCTAAGGCATTGAACCAGGTGTTGGTCTCTTTTTTGTTTTCTCCGAGATAGAGAAGCGAATCCTCCGAAAGCAGCTTGTCGAGGTTATGCGTCCTGGTCCCGACGCTGCGGATCTTGTTTACCAGCGTAATATGATTTCGCCGGTTGGTGGAATTGATCCTCAGGGCAACGACGATGGGGTTGTTCTGCTCATCAAAAAGCTGTCCGAAAACCATCACCGTATTGTCATAGGATTCAGAAACCGCAATCGGGTGCGCCAGCACATCCGGAATTTTTTTCAGGATATCCTTTGTGATCTCCTTCTTTTCCATCAGCTGCTTCGCCGCCTTGCTCTGGTCAAACCAGATATCCGTGTCCGGGATCCCGACCTTCAGTAGCGGCGCGGAAACGCTGCCGACGCGGAACGATCCGCCGTGATCCTTGCCGTCCCATTTATCGATCTGCCGGTCGTAGTACTTGTCTCTTGTCAGGTGCTCCTGGGTCTGGTTCCCCCGCATGGCGTAGATATCCCGGCGCTGGTCCTTCGCTGCGTTCCGCTCGTCCGGCAGCCGGACGGCCTTGTCCGTCTCCTTCTGGGGAATGCCCGCCGCGCGGTCGGCCAGATACTCGCGGTAGAGGTCGCCCATGGTGGTGCTGTCCTCGCCGTAGAGGCCGTAATAGTCCAGCGCATAGGCGCGGAGAATGCTCCGGACCTTCCCGTCGGGGAGGTCTTTTGTTTTCTCCTTGAATGCCGCCGTGATCTCCTCGTCGGTCATGCTCCGCTGCCGCACGTGCTCCAGCTCGTGGAGCCGGTGCTGCCCGTACATCGGGTCGCCTTCCCGGAGAATGACGTCCTTGCCCGTGCTGATGGCCTGCACGGTCGTCTTCTTCCCGTCGGCGCCGTAGACCTCCAGCCGGTCGGAGACCGTGATGACCTCTCCGCCGTACTCGTGGCTCTCGCGGCGCACGACGCGCTGCGCCGCATCCGTGCCGGAGGCGACGCCCAGCTTTTTCAGGTCCGTCCGAGCTCCCTCATCGCCCGCTCCACGATTTCGGAGACGTCCGCCTTCCCGGCTTTCACTGCCTCCTGCCCCTTCTTCCACTGCTCCAGCCTGTCCTCGGGCACCCACACCTGCCGCCCGCTGGCCGCCGTCATCAGATACCGCGTACCGGCTCCCGTCCTCGAACCCGAGGTCGTATCCGCTCGTTTCTTCATAGTCGTTTCCGTCCTTTCTTCCGGCCTCCCAGGCCGCCGTGAATACCGCCCTCCGGACCTCGCCCAGCCCGGAGACGCCCGCCATGCGCTTCGCCTCCGGGAAGCTGAGGCCCTCCTGCCCCGCCTGGTAGAAGGCCCCGAACTCCTCCGGGTACCGGTACCCGTGTTCCTCCAGCGCCGCCGCATGGGCCGTCTGCCCCCCCCGGCGAACGGCTCGTGCAGCGCGGCATGAGGGCCGGTTGACAGCGTCCGGCCTTTTCCTTATAATAGAAGGTATGGCGGGGCCAGAAGCGCCCCGCCGCAGTTCTTGAACCAACAGGAGGACGCTGCGCCATGCCGAAATTCTTTCTTCCGCCGGACGTCACGCCGGACCGCTTTCTCACTCTGACCGGGGAGAACTGCCAGCACGCAAAAGTGCTGCGGCTGAAGCGCGGCGACGCTGTCACCGTCTGCGACGGCCGGGGGACGGACTACCTCTGCACCGTCTCCGACGTCAGCGACGGCTGCATCAGCCTCGTGGTGGAGCAGCACGGCGCGGCAGATTCGGAGCCTGCCGTCGCGTGCAGCGTCTACCTGAGCTTCCCGAAGTCGGACAAGCTGGAGCACGTCATCCAGAAGGCCACGGAGCTGGGCGCAGCGGAGATCGTCGCCTTCCCCTCGGCCCGCTGCGTCTCCCGGCCCGACGCCAAGTCCCTCCAGAAAAAGCTGGAGCGCTGGCAGAAGATCGCCGCCTCCGCCGCCGGGCAGAGCGGCCGGGGCCGCATCCCGGACGTCCTGGTGCTCCCCTCCTACGCCGCGGCCCTCGAGCGCGCCGCCGCCGCGGACCTCTCGGTGCTGTTCTACGAGAACGAGCACGCCCGCACCTTCCGCGCCGCCATCGAGGCCGCGCCCTTCCGGACCGCCGCCCTCATGACCGGCCCCGAGGGCGGGCTGGAGCCGGGCGAGGTCGAGGCGGCCCTGGCCGCCGGGCTCCAGGTCTGCACGCTGGGCCGCCGCATCCTCCGCTGTGAGACCGCCCCGCTCTGTGCCCTCTCGGCGCTGATGTACGCCGCCGGGGAATTCTGATTCTGCCGCCCCCTGCCCCGTCATAGGATGGGACAGGGGGTGATGCTTTGTCCGGAAACGCCATTGTCCGCAGCACGGCGGCGCTGACGCTCAGCAATCTGGCCATCCGCTGCGCGTCCATGCTGTTCCAGGTGTGGCTCTCGGGCCGCCTCGGCGCGGCGGGGCTGGGGCTGATGCAGCTCATCTCCGCCGTGGGCGTGCTGGCCTTCACGCTTGGCTGCGGCGGCGTGCGCACCGCGGCGCTGTACCTCACCGCCGAGGAGCTTGGGCTGGGCCGTCCCGGCGGCGTGCGCGGGGCCGTCCGCTGGTGCCTCGGCTACGGACTTGCAGTCAGCTCCGCCGCCGGGGCGGCGCTCTTTTTTCTTGCGCCCCGGCTGGCCCGGGTCTGGATCGCCGATGGGCGGGCCGTGGCCGGGCTGCGGGTGCTGGCCCTTTCGCTGCCGCTGAGCTGCCTCTGTGCCGTACTGACGGGCTGCTTCACCGCCCTGGGGAAGCTGCGGCCCCTCATCCGCATCGAGCTTGGGGAGCGCGCCGCCTCGGTGGTGCTGACGGCGGCGCTGCTCCGCGGCTGGGCCGGAGACGACCTGGGCCGCGCCTGCTGCGCCGTCTTTCTGGGCGGGGCTGCCACCTGCGCCCTCAGCTGCGGCGTGCTCTATGCCATTCTGCGCCGGGACCCGGCGCTGCGGGAGACTGTGCCGCCGGACCTCGGGATGAGCCGCCGCCTGCTGCGGCTCTGCGGGCCGCTGGCCCTCAACGAGTGCCTGCGCTCCGGCCTCTCCACCCTCGAAAACCTGCTGATCCCCCAGGGCCTGCGCCGGAACGGCAGCTCCGGGACCGGCGCGCTGGAGACCTACGGCGTCATCCACGGCATGGTGTTCCCCGTCGTCACCTTTGCCTCGGTGCTGCTCTTCTCCCTCGCCGATGTGCTGGTGCCAGAGCTGGCCCGCTGCCGGGCCGCCGGAGACGGGCCGCGCATCCGCCGCCTCACGGGCAAAGCCCTCCGGGCCGGGCTGGTCTTCGCCGCCGCGGCGGCGGGTCTGCTCTTCTGCCTTGCGGAGCCGCTGGGCCGGCTGCTCTACCGGAGCGATGCGGCGGGGCACTACATCCGCTTTTTCGCGCCGCTGGTGCCCATGCTCTACCTCGATGCCATCGTGGACGGGATGCAGAAGGGCCTCGGCCAGCAGCTTGCCACGGTGCGCTATAATACGCTGACGTCGGTGCTGGACACGGCGCTGCTCTTTTTCCTGCTGCCGCGCTTCGGCATCCGGGGCTATCTCCTCAGCTTCACCGTGACACACCTGCTGAATTTCTACCTCAGCCTGGGGCGGCTCATCCATGTGACGGGCCATCCCCTCGCCCTGGACTTCGCCGTCCGGGTCCCACTGCTGGCGGGCCTCGCTGCGGCGGCGGTGCGGCTCCTCATCCGGCTCCGCCCGGCGGAGGGGCTCCTCAGCCTGCTGCCCGGCGGAATTTATCTCGGGCTGCTCTTCCTGCTGCTCCTGTGCACCGGCGACACCGGGCCGGGCAGCCTCCGCTGGGTCCGCGCCCTGCTCCCACAGCGCGCCCGGCCATGACAAAGCCCCCGCGCCGGACGAGACCGGCACGGGGGCTTCGCTTATTCACTTTTCGCCGGGAACCATTCCCCGAAGGGAATGCGGATCATTTCCTTTCCCATGATATCCTCCACAGGGATGGGGCCGACCAGCGGGTGGCGGCTGTCCACCGAGTGGTTCCGGTTGTCGCCGAGGACGAAGACGTAGCCCTCGGGCACCGTGTACTCCTCCCGCGGGTAGCAGACCTCCATGGGGTCCGCCTCCTCAAAATTGATGTAGTCCTCGTCCAGCGCCGTGCCGTCCACGTAGACCTTGTTTTCCGAATAGTCGATGCGGATGCGCTGCCCGGCCACGGCGACGACGCGCTTCACGAGCCGCTCGCCCCGGAAGACGCCGTCCTCCGGCGTGTTGATGACCACGACGTCGCCCTGCTCCTGGCCGCCGCCCAGCATCCAGACCAGCAGCAGGTCCCGGTCATGCAGCGTGGGGTACATGGAATCGCCGTCCACCACGGCAAAGCGGCAGACAAAGAGGTTCAGCAGCAGCACCGCAAGCACCGGCAGCACCACCGTCAGGAGCCAGCTCTAGATCGG
>CALICR010000220.1 GCA_938049125.1 uncultured Clostridia bacterium | reverse complement strand
GAGTTCAGACGTGTGCTCTTCCGATCTCCGCCCGCATCGCCGCCAACGTCCAGCCCCAGCAGCTCTTCCTGCTCAAGGCGGCGCCGCTCTGTCTGAAAAATCTTGCCATGCGCATGGTCTATGCCGATGTCGGCGAGCGCAAGGGCTGCCTCAACATCTCCAATCTCGGAAATGTAAAGCTGCCCGCGGCCATGCAGCCCTATGTTCGGCGGCTGGACTTCATCATCGGCGTCCAGAAAACCTATCCCAATAACTGCTCCGTCGCCTCCTGCGGCAACGTCACCTGCATCAATATGATCCGCCGCATCCGGGAGCCGGAGCTGGAGCGTCAATTTTTCTCCCGGCTGGTGGAGCTGGGCATCCCCGTCACCATCGAGAGCAACGAAAGGTAGCCTGAAAACTATGTACTGTGTCAAATGCGGTGTCCGGCTCGATGACAGTTTGGACCGCTGTCCCCTATGCGGTACACCGGTCTGGCGTCCCGAGGAGGCGCAGGACCAGGACCGCGCCTTCTCCTCCATCTTCCCGGAAAAGCACCGCAATGAGCGGCTGACCGCGGTGGCCTTTCTGACCGCTGTGGCCCTGCTCGCCGCTTTCATCACGCTGCGCATCTGCCTGCGCATCTACGGCGGCATCGGCTGGTCCGGCTACGCCATGCTGGGCATCGCACTCTTTTATGTCATCGCCATCCTGCCGTTGTGGTTCCGGCGGCCCAATCCCATGATCTTCCTCCCCGTGGACCACGCCGCTGTCGCCGGATTCCTGCTCTATGCCTCCTGGGCCAGCGGCGGGCACTGGTTCCTCTCCTTCGGCTTCCCGGTGACGGCCATGAGCTGCCTGCTGCTCACGGGATTCATCGCCCTGCTGCGCTATGTCCGCGGCGGCCGTCTCTTCATCATCGGCGGCAGCGTCATCGTCCTGGGCGGCCTCTCCATGCTGGTGGAGTTCTTTCAGCACATCACCTTCGGCACGAAGATGTTCACCTGGTCGCTTTACGTGGTCAGCTCCTGCCTCGCCTTCGGGATGTTCCTCATCCTCGCCGGGACCATCCGGCCCCTGCGGGAGTACCTTGAGCGCCGGTTCTTCCTCTGAGCCGCCGAGAAAGGACAACACCTATGGAATCTGCCGCCCTGACCCGGCGGGGCCTCAGCGCCGGTGCGCTGAAGGTCATCGCCATCCTCGCCATGACCGCGGACCACATTGCCTGGCTCTTTTTCCCGGGCTACCCGAAGGAGCTGCTGCCCCTGGCGCTGCACCTCATCGGACGCATCACCTGCCCCATCATGTGCTTCTTCATCGCCGAGGGCTTCCACCACACCCACGACGTCCGGCGCTACACGGCCCGGCTGTTTCTCTTCGCGCTGCTTTCCCACTTCGCTTACCGCTTTGCCTTCCAGGACGTCACGTCCCTCCGGCAGCTGCTGCCCTTCTCCGGCGGCGACGTGCTCAACCAGACCAGCGTCATCTGGTCCCTGGCCTTCGGCCTCGTGATGCTGCGCATCGCAGCGGACCCGAAGCGGACCGGCGCGATGCAGGCGCTGCTCGTCATGCTCTGCTGCGCCGCGGCCCTGCCCGCGGACTGGAGCTGCATTGCCGCGCTGTGGATCCTCTCCATCGGCACGAACCGGGGCGACGGAAAGGCTCAGCTGCGCTGGTGCGCCCTCTACCTTGCACTCTACGTGCTGGTCTACTTCCTGTTCCTGGACCGTATCTACGCCCTGCTCCAATGCGGGACGCTGCTGGCAGTGCCCCTGCTCCGGCGCTACGACGGCACCCGGAGCCACCGCCCCGCCGGTCCCGCCGCCAAATGGTTTTTCTACCTCTATTATCCCGCCCACCTCGTGCTCATCGGCCTGCTGCGGCCCCTGGTCCACGGGTGACGGACCGGAAAACCGGGTCCCTTCCAAATCGGAAGGGACCCGGTTTTTTATGCGCCGTGGCCCAAATTGGCGGCGCGGATGGCCTCGATAAAGCGGATGAGCGGCGGCGAGGGGTGGAGTGGATAGAGCACACCGTAGGGCGTCGTGTAGGGCCAGTCGATGGGGATGTTCCGGAGCGAGGGATGGACGCCGTCCCACTCCTCCACCGTAAGGCCCAGGATGCCCTCCTCGGCGCAGTGGTTGAAAAAGCCCATGTCGTAGTGGGGCGGATAGTCCTCGATATGGACGCGCGGATAGTCCCGCAGCAGCGTCCGGCGAATCTCGTCAATAACGGCGCTGGTGCCCGGCTCGATGAAGAGGATGTGCTGGTCAAAAAGGTCTTCGATGGTGAGGCGTTCCCTGCTGAAGAGTGGGTGACGGCAGCTGACGGCGATCTGGAAGCGGCTGTCCCAGAGGCGGGTAAACTGATAGTGCTGCTTCCAGTTCGTGATGTCGCAAATGCTGCCGAGGAGATCGAAATCCCGGCCCAGGGAGCGGAACACGTCATCCAGCGATTGGTCGTCGAAGGGCACCACGGTGATGCGGAAGGGGCCAAAGCTCTCCCGGCTGTCCTGAAAGGCCTCCAGGTACGGCTCGCAGGCCCGGAGCCGGGAGCTGCCGATGCGGACGTGAATCTGTTCCGGGTCCGAGAGCTGCCGGGCCCGAGATACGGCAATCTGCGCTTCGCTCCGGAGCCGCAGGGCGTCCTGGTAGAGGGACGCGCCGGACTTTGTCAGCATCAGGCCACGGTTCGAGCGCTCGAAGAGCGGAAAGCCCAGTCGGGCCTCCAGCCGGTTCAAATCGTTCATGACGGCGGTAGGGGAAATATAGAGCGCGGCAGCGGCCTTGTTCATGCTGCCGTGCTCCGCCACCGCCAGGAAGGTCTCTACGGTCTTATCCAGCATGTCTCTCCCTCCAGATTCCGGATGCCGGGCCTCCGGTTTTCACATATCCTGCTGTCCGCATCACGGTTTACTTGATGCTATGTTACCAGATTCGCTATTCCGCGTCAAGTTTTTTCATAGTATAATTGAATAAAAGAAACGCATTTCCAATTGGTTCATTTGGCAAAATTTCATCTTTCTCTATTAAATCAATGGGAAACTGCACAAGAGGAGGCCCTTTTTTTGACAAAAAACTATTCTGTGACCGTCCGGCAATTGATGAAAAAAATGGAGCAAGAATTCTATGACATCTTCCGGCACTGCCATGAAAACCCGGAGCTGAGCTTCCGGGAATTCAACACCACCGCCTACATCAAGGAGACGCTCCGCTCCCTTGATATCGAAGTGATGGAGATCGAAGGCCTGGAGACCGGCGTCGTCGGTCTGCTCCGCGGCGGCAGCGACGGCCCCTGCATCGGCCTGCGCGCCGACATCGACGCCCTGCCCATCCTGGAGGAGTCCACCTCCCCCCACCCCTCGAAGAACCCGGGCGTCATGCACGCCTGCGGCCACGACACCCACTACGGCTCCCTGCTCTGCGCCGCGAAAATCCTCGCTGCCATGCGCGAGGACCTCCATGGCAGCGTCAAGTTCCTGTTCCAGCCCGCGGAGGAGCTGAACCTCGGCGCGAAGAAAATGATCTCCCTCGGCTGCCTCGAGAACCCCCATGTGGACGCCATTTTCGGCCTGCACAACTCACCGGAGATCCCCCTCGGCACCGTGGCGGTCAAGGACGGCCCCCTCATGGCCGGTGTGGACCGCATCGAGCTGACCATCCACGGCAAGGGCGGCCACGGCGGCATCCCCCAGCGGAACGCCGACCCCATCGTCGCCTCCGCCGCCATCATCCAGTCGCTCCAGACCATCGTGAGCCGCAACCTCAGCCCGCTCCAGGCCGGCGTCGTGTCCATCTGCAACATCCAGGCGGGCCACGGCACCACCAACAACGTCTGCCCCGACGAGGCACAGATGTACGGCACCGTCCGCACCTACAGCCAGGAGAACAAGCACTTCATGGACAAGCGCATCCATGAGATCACCGAGAACATCGCCGCGGCCTACAACACCAAGGCCGACGTCAAGTACATCTACGAGCTGCCCGTGACGGACAACACCCGCCGTCCCGGCTGGCCCGACCTTTTGTCCGTCGCAAACGCCGCCGTCACCGGTGCGGGTGCGAAGCCCGTCGATCCGGAGCCCTCCGGCGGCGGCGAGGACTTCCCCATCTTCGTCGAGGGCTTCGACGGCCATCCCGGCGTCCCCGGCTTCTTCTACTGGCTCGGCGTCCGTCACGAGGAGACGGACTGCGTATATTCCTGGCACAGCCCCCACTTCAAAGCAGACCGGGAATGCATCCCCATCGGCGCGGGCGTCTACGCCCTCTCCGCCCTGGAGGGCTGCCGGGCGCTCTCCAAGTAAGCAGAAAGAGAATCGAGAGAAAGGAAAACGAAATGGAACGAACAAAAGCAATCCTGAAGCACTGGCCGCTGCACCTGACGCTCCTTTTAGTCGTCATGCTCAGCGAGCAGATCAACACCATTAAGATCCCTATTGGCAGCGGCAGCATCATGTTCCTGCCCCTGCTCTACGCCATGGTGATCGGCCTTCTGCTCTACCTCCTGAAGCCGGTCAAGTGGATCAACGATGAGAGCAGTCACGCCGCCAACAGCTTCGTCGTCCTGGGCATCTCCGTGTTCATGGCGAAGATCAGCGTCAACAGCGGCGCCGCCATCGCCGCCATCGCCAAGAGCGGCTACATTCTCCCCCTGGTATGTCAGGAATTCGGCAACCTCGGCACCATCATCGTGGCCCTGCCCATTGCCCTGCTGCTCGGCTTCAAGCGTGAGGCCGTCGGCATGACCCACTCCATCGCCCGGGAACCCAACGTGGCCTATATCGCCCAGCGCTACGGGCTCAATTCCCCCGAGGGCCGCGGCGTCATCGCGGTCTACACCGTCGGCACCGTCATCGGCACCATCTTCATGAATCTGCTGGTCTCCTTCCTGGCGGGCCTCAACCTCCTGCACCCCTACTCCCTGGCCATGGCCTGCGGCGTCGGCTCCGGCAGCATGATGGCTGCCTCCAGCGCGCCCCTGCTGGCCATGTTTGCCGAGGGCTCCACGGAGTATACCATGATTTCCTCCCTGGCCGGTCTCAGCAACACCTTCTCCACCGCCGACGGCATCGTCATGACCATCTTCCTGGGCCTGCCGCTTTGCAACTGGCTCTACAAGGTGCTCTACCCCGTGCTCGGCAAGGGCCGGAAATCGAGCGTCGCCGTGGAAACGCTGGATAAGAATCTCGACGAGATCGCGTCCAAGGTCGATCTCAAGGACATGGAGGACGAAGCATGAAAAAGAAACTGACGCTGGACGAGTTCCTGGAATATACCCTCATTATGCTCATCATCGCCGCCGTGGCCCTCATCGGCAACTGGGTCAGCAGCAAATTCACCGCCTCCTTTGCCGAGTCCCTGCCCGGCATCCTGATCCTCTTCGGCATCGCCTTCGTCGGCACCACCCTGGCCCGCCTGATCCCCGTCAAGATCCCCGCTGTCATCTGGATCACCGTCATCGGCATCCTGCTGGCCATTGAGGGCAGCCCCACGGCCCCCTACGTCACCGAGGCCGTCGGCAAGATCGGCCTGCTGCCCCTGGCCACCCCGGTGCTCGCCTACGCCGGCGTCAACATCGGCAAGGACTGGGCCGAGTTCAAGAAGATCGGCTGGCGCGGCATCCTCGTGACGCTCTGCGTCATGGTCGGCACCTTCGTCGGCTCCGCCGTCATCGCCAACATCATCCTGCACGCCCAGGGCACCATCTGAGACCGCATAATACTTCCCCCCTCTTTCTTTCAAAGGCCCCGGCGCCGCGTCTGCGGCGCCGGGGCTCCTCTCTCTAAAAAGCCTGGCCGCTCCGCAGGGAGCCGCCAGGCCGCTTCTTATTCCGCCGGGATCGGCAGCGTCGCGCCGCCGAAGGGCATGGCCAGCACCGTGGCCGACGCGCCGTAACGCGCCATGGCCGCGTCGAAGGCCGTCTGGGCCGAGGGCTGGGGCACCAGGAAGAGGCTGCGCACCAGCGCGTCGTCCAGCTCGCTCACGAGGTCGATCCGCGCCTGCTCCAGCACCATGGCGATGGCCGCGGCCTTGTGGCCGCCCAGCTCGAAGTGCTGCCGGATGCGGACGATCAGCGAATGGGCGTCCGGCGCTTCCCGGAACCAGCGGGCGAAGGTCTCGCTGCCGAGGCCCTCGGGGCAGGCCCCGATAAGGATGACGGTGCCGCCGGGCTTCGCGGCGTGGCGCGCGTTGTCCAGCGCCTTCTGCACCTGGTAGAGGTTCGCGTCCTTGGGCGCGCCGCCCTGGGACACGAGGACGATGTCCGCCCGGGCCGGGATGTGCTTGGCGTACATCCGGTTCAGGTAGGCGCAGCCCGACCGGTGCGCCGCCACCGGGTCGCCCGCCACGGTGTGGACGATCTCCCGGTGCTCATCCAGCACCACGTTCAGGATGTACCCCACGCCGCAGATGGCCCCGGCCTCCTCGATGTCCTCCCGGAGGGGATTGCCCTCCAGCCGTCCGGCGCAGGCCCCGGGTTCGACCATGAGGCGGTGGTTCTGCTGGATGGCCGCCGGGGTGGAGACGCCGGGCATGATGGCCTTGACGCCGCCGGAGTAGCCCGCGAAGTAGTGGAACTCGATGTTGCCCGTGCAGATGCGGAAGTCCGCCTCCGCCACGCTGCGGGTGACGTCCACGGGCGTGCCGTTCTTCGTCACGCCGAGGCGGATGACGTCGTCCGGGTCCGAATCGACGCAGCGGTAGGCTTCATAGACCGCCTCGCCCACGAGCCGCCGCTGCTCCTCCGGCGTGTGATGCCGGTGGGAGCCGAGGGCAAAGACGATAGTAATGTGCTCCGCCGGGATGCCCGCAAGCCGCAGCTCCTCCAGCAGCGGCGGCAGCAGCACGCTGCTCGGCACGGGCCGCGAGATGTCGCTGACCACGATGGCCACGGTCTGCCCGGGCCGCACGGTCTCCCGCAGCCGCGGCGCGCCGATGGGCTGCGCCAGCGCCGCCCGCACCGCCTCCGCACCCCGCAGCGGGTGCTCCATCTCGTTGGCCATCAGCACCCCCACGAGATTCTCCTCCGGCACCTCCACGGCCTGCACGCCCGTCCCATACCCAAACTCCAGCCTCCGCATCTTGGTTCCTCCTGTC
>CALICR010000219.1 GCA_938049125.1 uncultured Clostridia bacterium | reverse complement strand
AGCCACGGATAATCTCAAAATGGCGGCGTCGCCTCTGTCCTCCTCCGGCATGGCGGCCCTGGGGGATCTGGAACGGCTGACGGATGTGGTCAACGCCCAGTTTGAGGCCCTGTTTGAGCAGAATAAGCTAGGGAAACAGACCCGCGAGTTCATGCGCAACGCCGCAGTAGACGGAGACGCCTGCATTTACGTTTGGTTTGACCCCGATGCGGAGACCGGGCAGACGGCGAAGGGCACCATCCGCACAGAAATTTTGGAAAATACCCGCGTGTCCTTCGGTAACCCCACAAACCGGGATGTGCAGAGCCAGCCCTATCTTCTGATCTCCCGCCGGGAGCTGCTGGACGAGGTAAAGGAGCAGGCCAGGGCGCAGGGCGGCGCGGCGGAGGACATCCTATCGGACTGCGACGAGACCGGCGACCGCTTTGACGCTATGACCGACGGAAAGGTGACCACCATCACCCGCTTCTGGAAAGATGGGGGAACGGTACGCGCCATCAAGACCACCAAGGACGCGGTGGTGCGCAGCCAGTGGGACACGGGGATGCAGCTCTATCCCATCGTTTGGATGAATTGGGACTACGTGCAGAACTGCTATCACGGACAGGCGGCGGTGACCGGGCTGATTCCCAACCAGATCTTCGTGAACAAGATGTTTGCCATGACGATGATCTCCCTCATGACCACCGCCTATCCGAAGATTGTGTACGACAAGACCCGGATTTCCCGGTGGGACTCCGGGGTGGGAAAGGCCATCCCGGTCAACGGCGGAGACGTGACCAACGTGGCCCGTGCCATCGACCCGGCGGCCATCTCGCCCCAGGTGAGCCAGTTTATCGAGCTTGCCATCTCCCTCACCAAGGAGTTTATGGGGGCCACAGACGCGGCCCTGGGCGATACCAGGCCGGACAACACCTCCGCCATCATCGCCTTGCAGAAAGCCTCCTCGGTGCCCATGGAGCTAACCAAGCAGAATTTCTTCCAGTGCGTCGAGGATTTGGGGCGTATCTGGCTGGATCAGATGCGGGCCTACTATGGGGTTCGCTATGTGGACTTGAAACCAACCGAGGAAGAGAAGCAGGAGATGCTCTACCTGGGGCAGGTGCCGGACGACAAGCCGCGGCCCACGGAGTTTGACTTCTCCCTGCTCAACCAGGTGCCGTTGTCCATTAAGCTGGACGTGGGCGGCTCGGCCTACTGGAGTGAGATTGCGCAGATGCAGACCCTGGACAATCTCCTGATGAACGGCCAGATTAACGTGGTGGACTACCTGGAGCGGGTGCCCAACGGCTACATCTCCAACCAGCAGGAGCTGATTCAGACCCTGCGGGAGCGGATGGGGATGGTTCAGCCAGCCATGCAGGGGCAGACGGGAGCCGTACAGGCCGGGCAGGGTAACACAATCGACCTGGCGGCGGGTTCCGGCTACGGGAACCTACAGAGGGCCATCAATCAGACCGGCATGGAGGGAATGGACCTCTCCCAGATACGGGTATAGCGGCGGACCAGCCGTGACCAAATAAAAGCCGCCCAGACCAGGGCGGGAAGGAGCGAAGCAATATGGACGAGACCATGGAGACCGTGCAGGGCGACATTGAATCCGCCTGGAGCGCGGAGGACCCGGCGGGCGAAGCAGAGGGGACGGAGTCGGCGGCTGCGGCAGACCAGCCGAAGGGCGGCGAGGAAACCCCTCCTGCGGAACCAAAAGCGCCGGATGCGCCGGTAGCGCAGCCGGAGCTGTTTACCCTCAAGAACCGGGACGAGACCCGCCAGGTGACCCGTGACGAGCTGGTCGCCATGGCGCAGAAGGGGTGGGACTACGACCATGTGCGGCAGGAGCGAGACCAGCTCCGGCAGTACCGACAGGAAGCGGATCCCGCCCTGGAGCTGGTGAAATCCTACGCCCAGCGCAACGGTATGTCGGTTGGCGATTACCTGGACTATTGCAGAAAGCAGGAGCTCATCGCAACCGGCATGAACGAGCAGGACGCGGCAGCCAGGGTGAGCATGGAAAAGGAACGGGCCGACCTTGCGCGGCAGCGGGCCGAAATCCAGGCGTATCAAGACCAGCAAAACAGCGTTCTGAAGCATGCTCAGCAGCAGGCCCAGGCCCGGAAGCAGGACATTGAGGCGTTCTATCAGTCATACCCCGGCGTAGATCCCAAGAGCATTCCGCCCGAGGTGTGGGGCGCGGTGCGCGGGGGCGACACGCTCACAAATGCGTACACCCGCTGGGAGAACAAGCGCCTCCAGGCCGAGCTGGCCGCTGAGCGGCAGAACAAGGCCAACCGGGACAAGACCCCCGGCAGCCTGGGCGGGGACACCGCAGACGACAACGCCGGCCTCATCTCCAAATACTGGGACGAGGCAGATTAAGGAAAAGAGCCCAAGAGGCCGAACCGGAGACGGTGAGGCCCATCCCTCCGCCCGGTTCGGTGAGGGCGGAAAGGAAGTATTATGGCAATCAATTTAGCGGAAGCCTTCTCCAAGAAGGTAGCCGAGGCATTCAAGCAGGACTCTCTGACCGACAGCGCCACCGGCCACGACTACTCCTTCTCCGGCACCCGCACGGTGCGGGTGTGGAGCGTGGACACCGTGCCCCTGGTGGACTACCAGCGCACCGGTTCCAACCGGTACGGCACCCCCGTGGAGCTGGGTGATACCGTCCAGGAGATGACCATGCGGGACGAGAAGTCCTGGACGTTCACCATCGACAAGGGCAACCAGTCCGACCAGTACAACATCAAGGGAGCCACCCGCGCCGCCAAGCGGCAGATTGAGCAGCAGGTCATTCCCTATGTGGACAAGTACCGCTTCCGCGAGTGGTGCACCAATGCGGGTATTATTGAGGGCCTGTCTGCTACGCCGACCAAGGGCGACATTGTGGACGCGATCTTCGACGCTGGCGCGGCCATGTCCGACCGGCTGGTTCCCTGGAGCAACCGCACCCTCTACATCCCCAACGAGTATTTCAAGCTGCTGGCCCTGTCTGACCAGTTCATCTCCATCGAGGCCCTGGGCAAGAAGTCCGTCAGCAAGGGCGAGGTGGGAGAGATTGACAATATGGTAGTCAAGCGGGTGCCCGCCTCCTATCTGCCCGCCGGGGTGTACTTCCTGGTGAAGTACAAGGGCTCCACGGTAGACCCGGTGAAGCTGAACGACATGAAGATCCACCAGGATCCGCCCGGCATCGGCGGCAATCTGCTGGAGGGGCGCATCTATCACGACTCCTTCGTGCTGGGTACCAAGGCCAACGGACTGTACGTGGCCGGAGCATCTGGCAGTGTGACGGCGGCTCCCACCATTAAGGACACCACCGGCACGGTGACCATCACCAAGAAGGGCACCTGCAAGTACACCGTGGACGGCACCGACCCCCGCTATTCCGCTACGGCGCAGGTATACTCCAACACCTTCAGCGCGGAGAAGGGCGTTGTGGTCAAGGCCGTGGATGTGGAGACCGGCAAGTTCCCCTCCGCGGTGGCCAGCTACACCGTGGTAGGCGCCGGCGGTTAAGCAGAAAGGGCCCGGGCGGGGCTTCAGCCCCGCCCGACTGCCAACAGAGAGGAGGAAGAACGGCGTGGCAACGACCGCCCAATGGATTTTTGAAAAGGCCATGAACCTGATGGACGAGGTGAACGAGTCCACTGGTGCCACCGACACGGCGGATACCCGCGAGTATAAAAACCGCACAATCCCCATTCTCAACATACTGCGGGTAGAGTGCTTTCCGGCCTCGGATACCTACCGGGTGACGGAGCCGGGCAAGCGGCCTATCTGCCCGGAGATTGCGGACTTTGACACCCCGATCGGGCTGGACGACGGTATTTGCCAGGGCGTTCTTCCCTATGGGCTGGCGGCCCATCTGCTGCTGGATGAAAACCCGGACGTGGCCGCCTACTTCAACCAGAGGTATGACGAGCTGCTGGAGGAGTACCGCAGTGCGATTCCGGCGCAGGCGGAGGACATCGAGACCATGTACGGCGGGATTGAGTACGGATGCTTCGGGAGGTGGTGACGTGGCGAACATTGTCAGCACCAGTGAGACCAAAATCTATCAGATTAAGAAGTGGCTTGGCCTGAACGAGTCTCCCGACGGCGACACACACATGAAAATGGGAGAGGCCGCCGAGATGCGCAATTTCCGCATTACCGCCGAAAACCATCTGCAAATCAGGCCCGGCTACGGCCTCTTGGCGGAACTGTCCTCCGGGAACCCGGTCCGAGGGATGTGGAGCGGCTACATCGCGGGGAAGCACCATGTTCTGGCGGCCTGCGGCGGACACCTGTGGGACTTGGATCTGGAGGAGCGCACGGCGGCGGACAAGGGGGCCATCCACGACAGCCAGACCTCCATGTTTGGCTTTTCCGATAAGCTCTACATCCTCACCGGCACGGAATACTATTCCTGGGACGGTGAGGGGGCCCCGGCGGCGGTGGAGGGATACATACCCATTGTCACTACTGCGGCCCCGCCCACTGGCGGCGGCACGCTTCTGGAGCCGATGAATCTGCTGACAGGGAAGAAGAGGGCGGAGTATTCCCCGGATGGCGAGGCCAAGGAGTTCCAGCTCCCTGAGAACAAGCTGGACGAGGTCATCTCGGTGGAGGGCACCGAGATCAAGTATACGGCAGACCTGGAAAAGGGAAAGGTGACCTTCGACTCTGCGCCGCCAAAGGGTGTTAACACAATTACCTTTACATGGCGGAAGGGCACAGGAGAGCGGGCCAAGGTAACCGGAATGCGGTTTGCAGAGCTCTACAACGGCGAATCGGACAGCCGGGCATTCTTGTATGGAGACGGCACCAACGAGGCGATTTTCTCCGGCCTGGACGAGAACGGGCAGGCGTCGGCAGAGTATTTCCCGCAGTACAACACGGTGGCGGTGGACAGCGCCAATACACCCATTACCGCTATGATCCGCCACTATGACCGCCTACTGATCTTCAAAACAGACTCGGCCTACTCCTGTTCGTACTCCACCCTTACCCTGGGGGACGGCAGTGTGTCGGCGGCGTTCTACACCTCGTCACTGAACCGCTCCATCGGAAATGCAGCACCGGGCCAGGCGAAGCTAGTGGACAACAACGCCCGCACAGTCTACGGGCGTTCGGTCTACGAGTGGTCACTGGCGGCCAACTCCGTCCGCGACGAGCGCAATGCCAAGCGGGTCTCTGATAAGGTGGCCGCCACCCTGGGAGCGTTTGATCTGACGCAGGCCATTTGCTTTGACGACGAGTGGAACCAGGAATATTACATTTTCTACGGCGGGCAGGCCATCGTCAACAACTACCAAAATAATTCCTGGTACTTTTACGACAATCTTCCGGTAAACGCCGTGGTGGCCGTGGAGGGCACGCTCTATTTCGGGACACTAGATGGCCGGATCATGGAGTTCTCCAGGGAGTACCGGAATGACAACCTTGAGGACATCAACGCATACTGGGAGAGCGGTTCCATGGATTTTGACCTGGATTGGAGGCGTAAATACTCCTCCACCGTCTGGACAGCCATGAAGCCGGAGAGCCAGGCCATTGTGACGCTGACGGCGGAGTCCAACGTCAAGTCGGAGTACCCGGACAAGATTGTCTCCGCCGGTCTGGCGACCTTCCTGAACATGAGCTTTGAGCACTGGAGTTTCGGCACCAACCGGAAGCCGCAGCTCATTCGCTCCAAGCTGAAGGTGAAGAAGGTAACCTACTACAAGCTCATTATCCGCAGCAAGTCTGCCTCCGCCACGGCGACCGTGCTTTCCGTGGATTTGCAGGTGCGATACACCGGAAACGTGAAATGAGGTGCTTTTGTGGCAATCACACCTTTTGAAAAGGACATTGAGATCATCCAGAAGCTGGACGACGAACCCAACGACGTACAGGGCCTTACCCCGGAGGAGCTGAAAAAGCGCTTCGATCAGGCGGCCATCTGGCTCAAGGAGTACATCAACGGGACGCTGATCCCCGCCATTACCGGGGACGGCGGCACCGGCGGCGCGTCCAACATTGGCGCGGCGGTGGATGACTTCCCCGGCTAGACGGTGCAGGAGGTGCTGGACGCCTTCAACGACGCGCTGACCGACCGCTATACTAAGTCTGAGACAAACAGCTACGTGGGCCAGGAGACGGAAAACCTGGTGGAGACCGTGCATGTGGATCTGACCACCGGAGTGATTACCGTCA
>CALICR010000218.1 GCA_938049125.1 uncultured Clostridia bacterium | reverse complement strand
GATCCTCCGATCCCCAAGGACCTGGCCCCCATCTCCTCGCGCCGCAAGGGCGCACGCCCGGCGGAGAAACCTGCGGAGCCGCTGCCCTCCCTGGAGCCGGTCATCTTCCGCTCCGACGCCATCCAGACGCCGGTCCGCCCGCCCCAGCCGGAGCAGCCCGCGCCCGACGCGGAGCCGAAGGAGCCCCGGGAGCCGAGAGAGCCGGGCGCGCGGAACAGCCGCCGCCGCAAAAAGCCCGCCGGCGAGAACGGCCAGCCCCCGCGTCCCGCCGGCGAGGCCCGGGAGCCCCGGGAGCCGAGAGAGCCGCGGGAGGGCGGACGCCGCCGTCACCAGGACAAGCCCCGCACGCAGGAGAAGCCCCGGCCCCAGGAGGCCGCCGCGCCCGACGCCGAGGGCGGCGAGAAGAAGCCCCGCAGCGGCAATAATTCCCGCCGCCGCTACCACCGCCGCAAGCCCAAGACCCCCGGCGCACCCGACGCCCAGGGCTGAATCAAACGCCAAGCCGCGCACCGGTCCACCCCGGCGCGCGGCTTTTCGCGCCAACCGGACCTGTTTCCCGCCCCATCGGTTCCGGTCCTGCGGCCTTTTGCTCCCCGGCTTTGCGCCGGGAAGAGGGCGTGCTGTCCCGGCTTCGCTGCGCAGGGCCGCGCCGCACGTCCATGCCACGCACCGCGCTCCGGCCCGCGCCTACTCCAGCCAGGCCGTGCGGTCCATGGCCCCGGCGTGGAGGGTGACGGTGAGGGACCAGTCCCCTGCCGTCAGCGCGTAGGTCCCGGGCTTCAGCCCTTGGAAGCGGCAGAAGGGCGGCCCGCCGTCCGCCGTCTCCCAGACGCCCTCCCGCACCGTGCCGCCGCCCTCCAGGCGGCAGGCCGCCGCGCCGGACACGCGGCAGTAGACCTGGAGCGTGCCGCAGGGCCCGTCCGTCAGGCGCAGCGCGGCTCCGTCGCCCCAGCCGTCGCCCTCGCTGACCGTCACGGCCCCGGTCTCGTCCAGCATGAAGGTCACGGTGCCGCCGTCGCCGCGGATCAGGTGGTAGGTCCCCGCCTCCAGGTCCGTCTCGCCGCCCGTCTCGTCCAGCCGCAGCCGCGTCAGCTGCTGCCACGCCCCGCTGTAGAGGCTCACAGTCTCCGCGCCGCGTTCGCTGTAGAGCCGCAGCGGCTCCCGCTCCGGCGTCTTCGCCTCCCGGGCCGCCGCCAGCGCCGCCGCACCGCCCAACAGCAGCGCCGCCATGGCCCCGATCACAAGTTTTTTCCGCATCTGCCCACCTCCTGCCCCAGGATAGCACGGCCTGTCCGGGCTTTCCGCAAAACCGCGTCGAGGGAAGAAATTCTTGCGCCGCAGGTTTATTTTCCCAGAATGCGGCGATACTAGGGCAAGGAGGTGCATATGATGCAAAACAACAACAATCCCAAGGGCTTCCGCCGCTTTCTGCGCGACAACGGCTATTATCTCGTCATCGGCCTCTGCGCGCTGGCCGTGGGCGTGTCCGGCTATTTTCTGCTCCGCGGCAGCCGGACGACCCAGCCGGAGGATGCCTCGCTGAGCGTCCCCGTCACCATCGAGACCGACGGCAAGACCGAATCCGTCCCGCAGAAGGGCACGGACACCGAGGACCGGAAGGCGGAGGAACCGGCAGATGCCGCCGCCGAGGAGACCGAGGACGTGCTGGCCGAGACGCCCGCCGAGGACGCCGAGACCGCCGACGCCCTCGCACCCGAGGAGACGGCCCCCGCCCTGCGCACCGTGGTCCGGCCCGTGTCCGGCGAGACCCTCAGCGCCTACAGCATGACGGCCCTCACCTACAACGAGACCACCCGCGACTGGCGGACCCACGCGGGCGTCGATCTGGCCGCCGCCGTGGGCGACCCCGTGGCCGCCTCCGAGGCAGGCACCGTCGCCGCCGTCTATCCGGATGACTATCTCGGCACCACCGTGACCATCCGACACGACTCCGGTTACACCACAGTCTATTCGAACCTGGCCGAGGACCCGGCGGTCCGGGTCGGGGACACCGTCGCCGCCGGAGACGTCATCGGCCATGTGGGCGGCACCGCCCTGCTGGAGGTGGGCCAGCCCGCCCATCTGCACTTCGCCGTGACCCAGATCGGAAGAGCACACGTCTGA
>CALICR010000217.1 GCA_938049125.1 uncultured Clostridia bacterium | reverse complement strand
CTCCGCCGGAATGACCACGAGGCCGCCGGGGTGCTGGCCCGTGGTGCGCTTGACGTCCACGCAGCCCTTGGCCAGCCGGTTCTCCTCGGCCCGGGGCACCGTCAGGCCGCGCTCGTCCAGGTATTTCTTCGCGTAGCCGTAGGCGGTCTTGTCCGCCACGGTGCCGATGGTCCCGGCCCGGAAGACGTGGCTCGCGCCGAACATCTCGACGCAGTAGGCGTGGGCCTTGGACTGGTACTCTCCGGAGAAGTTGAGGTCGATGTCCGGCACCTTGTCGCCGCCGAAGCCCAGGAAGGTCTCGAAGGGGATGTTGAAGCCGTCCTTGACCAGCGGCGTGCCGCAGCTCGGACAGACGGCATCCGGCAGGTCCGCGCCGCAGTTGACGCCCTCGGGCACCTCGAAGGTGCAGTAGTGGCACTTCTCGCAGCGGTAGTGGGGCGGCAGGGAGTTGACCTCCGTGATACCGGACATAAAGGCCACCAGCGAGGAGCCGACGCTGCCGCGGGAGCCGACCAGGTAGCCGTGCTCCAGGGAGTTCTGCACCAGCTTCTGGGCGGACATGTAAATGACGTCGTAGTGGCAGGAGATGATGTCGTGCATCTCCGTGTCCACGCGCTTCCGGACGATTTCGGGCGGGTTTTCGCCGTAAAGCCTATGCATCTTGCCGTAGACCAGCTCCTCCAGCTGCTCCACGGACCGGTCGATGGCCGGGGGAAACAGGTTGAGCGGCACGGGCCGGATGGTCTCGCACATATCGGCGATGAGGTTCGTGTTCGTGACCACGACCTCCCGGGCCTTCTCGGCGCCAAGGTAGGAGAACTCCTCCAGCATCTCGTCCGTGGTCTTGAAGTAGATGGGCAGGGGCTTGTCGCAGTCGTCGAATTTCCGGGACGCCAGCAGGATATGGCGGTAAATCTCATCCTCGGGGTTGAGGAAGTGGACGTCGCCGGTGGCGACGACGGGCTTGCTCAGGTCCTCGCCCAGGCGCACCACGGTGCGGTTGAACTCCCGCAGCTCCTCTTCGTCCGCCGCCAGTCCCTTCTCCAGCATGAAGCGGTTGTTGCACAGCGGCTGGATTTCGAGGAAATCGTAGAAGGATGCGATGCGCTTGCACTCGTCGTAGCTCTTGTGGTTCACGATGGCCTGGAACAGCTCGCCCGCCTCGCAGGCAGAGCCGATGATGAGGCCCTCGCGCCAGCGGATCAGCTCCGACTTGGGGATGCGCGGCACGCGCTTGAAATATTTGAGGTTGCCGTAGGACACAAGGCGGTAGAGGTTCCGGAGGCCCGTGTTATTCTTGGCGAAGAGGAGAATATGCCGGGTGTGGCGGCCGTCCAGCTTCTGGCTCCCGGCCCGCAGCTCCTCCATGCGCGGGTTGATCTCCGGGATGCGGGAAAGGCCCTCCTCCCCCAGCATGGTGAGGAAGCGCCGGAGCAGCTGGCCGCAGGTCACGGCGTCGTCCACGGCGCGGTGGTGATTGAAGTCCGGCAGACCCAGATGGTCCGCCACGAGGTTGAGCTTGTACTTGCCCAACTCTGGCAGGAGGTTCTGGGCCAAAATCAGCGTGTCGAGGTAGACCGGATCGTAGGCGATGCCCTGGCGGCGGCAGGCCGCGGCAATGAAGCCCACGTCGAAGTCCGCGTTGTGGGCCGTCAGGGGCCGGTCGCCGCAGAAGGCCAGGAACTTCGGCAGGACCTCCTCGATGGTGGGCGCGCCGCGCAGCATGGCGTCGGTGATGCCCGTGAGGTCTATGATCTTCTGGCTCAGGGCGCGGCCCGGGGCCACGAAGGTCTGGAACCGGTCCACGATCTCGTCGCCGCGAAAGATGGCAGCGCCGATCTCAATGATGGTGTCGTGCTGGGACGAGAGGCCCGTGGTCTCCAGGTCGAAGGCCACGATTTCCGTGTCGAAGGGCAGGTCCCGCGATCCGTGGACCGCAATGCGGTCATCCACGTCGTTGACGAAGTAGCCTTCGCAGCCGTAGAGAATTTTGATGGGCTCGCCGGTCCCGGCGACCTTGGCCTTGGAGGCTTTCAGTGCGTCCGGGAAGGACTGACAGCCGCCGTGGTCCGTGATGGCGATGGCCTTGTGGCCCCAGCGGGCCGCAGTGGCCACGGCGTCGCCGGTCTTCGTCAGCGCATCCATGGAGGACATGGTGGTGTGGAGGTGCAGCTCCACGCGCTTCTCCTCCGCCCGGTCCTCGCGCTGGGGTTTCTTCCCAATCAGGATGGCACTTGGATCCAGCACCATGTCGTTTTCATATTTGTTGAAGGTGATCTTGCCCTGAATTTTCACCCAGAGGCCCGGCTTGGCAATGGCGTCCAGCACGGGCTTTGCCTTGTCCGCCTCCATAAACTGGTTGATGCGCACGGAGCCGGTGTAGTCGGTGACGTCGAAGCAGATGACCCAGGCATTGCGCTTTTTCAGCTCCCGGTGCTCCACGGCGAAGACCTCTCCCTCGACGATGACGCGGCTCATGTCGAGATTCAGCTCCCGCATGGGCGTCGGCTCGCCCTTGAAGGGCTTACCGAGGACGGCGTTCTCCGCCGCCTTGGTCTGGCTTGAGGGCAGCGCGGCCTTGTCCCGGAACGTCGGCTCCGGCACCGAGGCGATGGCCTCCTGGCGCAGGCGCTCCAGCTCGTCGTAGAGTGCCTGCCCCTCCAGTTCATGGCCTGCCTCGACGGCGATGTCCACCCGCCGCCCGAAGCGCTCCAGCAGGTAAGTGCGCAGCTTCGGCACCTGCTGCTCCAGCGCCGCCCGGCCGTTGGCCCGGAGGCGCAGGCGGATCGTGTCGCCCTCGCGGCTCCAGGCGCAGCCCGCCAGAGACCCCGCCGCCGGGGAATACTCCCGGATCAGCAGCTCCGACAGCTCCTGAAAGTCCAGCTCGTCCATGGCCTCCGCCGGAAACCGCGGCGCGATGTCCAGGGCGCCGACGAAATAGCGGCGCGCCGCCTCCGCCGCCTGGGCCTCGATGGCCGCGGCGGGCACGTAGCGCGGAAGGCGCAGCGTCACCGCGATGCGGCGGTTCTCCCGGTCGATGGTCAGGTGCTCCACCGTCCCGGCGCCGAGGCGCTCGTCCCATTCATATTCAGAAAATACCTCCCGCAGGGTCACGATATTTTCCATGTTCGCTCCTTTTTCCACGTTCTCCGGATGCCGCAGCGCCGTCCGGCCGGTGCGGGCCGGGCGGCGTCTGGCGTCCGTCACAGTTTGTCGATATAGCGCAGCAGCGCCGGCAGCAGCTCGTCGTAGGGCAGCCGCTCCTTCAGCTCGCCGCGGACAAAGAGCACGCCGCAGTCCTCGCCGCCGGCGATGCCGATGTCGGCCTCCCGGGCCTCGCCGGGGCCGTTGACCACGCAGCCCATGACCGCCACGGTCAGGGGCTTTTCGCAGTCCCGCAGCGCCTCCTCCACCTTCCCGGCCAGGCCGATGAGGTCGATACGGGTCCGCCCGCAGGTGGGACAGGACACAATATTCACGCCCTCCCGGCGCAGGCCCGCGGCCTTCAGGATGGCCTTTGCCGCGTAGACCTCCCGCACCGGGTCCGCCGTCAGCGAGACGCGGATGGTGTCGCCGATGCCCTGGCACAGCAGGCCGCCGATGCCCATGGCGGACTTGATGGTGCCCATATACTCCGTGCCCGTCTCCGTCACGCCCACGTGGAGCGGATAGTCGCAGGCCTTGTCCATGAGCTGGTAGGCCCGCATCATGAGCGGCACGTTCGAGGACTTCATGGACACGCAGATGTCCGTGAAATTCTCCTCCTCCAGCAGCCGGATGTGGGAGAAAGCGCTCTCTACCAGGGCCTCCGGCGTGGGGTGGCCGTATTTTTTCAGCAGCTCCCGGTCAAGGCTGCCGCCGTTGACACCGATGCGGATGGGGATATGCCTAGCCCGGCAGACCTCCACCACAGCCCGGACCCGGTCCGCGCCGCCGATGTTGCCGGGGTTCAGGCGAATTTTCGCCGCGCCGCCCTCAGCCGCCGCGATGGCCAGGCGGTAGTCAAAATGGATGTCCGCCACCAGAGGCAGCGGCGACTCGCGGCAGATCTCCGCGAAGGACCGGGCGGCCTCCATGTCCGGCACCGCAAGCCGGGCGATCTGGCACCCGGCGTCGGCCAGCGCCCGGATCTGGCGCAGGGACCCGGCCACGTCCGTGGTCCGGGTGTTCAGCATGGACTGGATGGACACGGGCGCGCCCCCGCCGATGGGAACGCCGCCCACAAGAATCTGCTTTTTCATGTGATTCTCACCTCAGCAGCTGCCACACGTCCTTGAACGTGATGAGCAGCATGAATCCCAGCAGCAGGATCATGCCCACCGCATGGATATAGCCCTCGTATTTCGGGTCGATCTTCTTTTTCAGGATGGCCTCCAGCAGGCAGGTGATGAGCAGGAAGAACACGCGCCCGCCGTCCAGCGCCGGGATGGGCAGCATATTCATGACCGCCAGGTTGACGGCGATGAACGCGCCGAGGTAGAGGACGTTCTCTACGCCCGCCTTCGTGCTCTCCGCCGTCTCACCGGTCTCGGAGATGACGGAGACGATGCCCACGGGGCCGGACATCTCCCTCACGCTCACCTGGCCGCTCACCAGGTCGCCGAGGCTCATCCAGACCATCCGGGCAAAGTCGATGCCGTGGTACCAGGCATTTTTCAGCTGGTTCCCGAACGTCGCCGGGACGGAGCCGAAGTAGAAGCCGTAGCGCTCCTCGGTGCCCTCCTCGGTCTCGTAGGGGACCTTTTTCAGTTCAAAGTCGTGGAGCGTCACCTTTTCGCCGTCCCGGAGGACCACGATGTCGTAGACCTGGTCCGGGTTCCGGGAGAGGAGCATCTCAAGGTCTGAATAGAGGTACACCCGCCTGCCGTCCACGGAATAGAACCGGTCCCCGGCCTGGAAGCCCTCCGCCGACTCGTAGGGGCAGTTCTCGAAAAAGGAGTCGATGACGGGCACCGCAAAGCCCTGGGCCGAGGCGTAGATGCAGAGAAGGATCACAAGGCCCGTCAGGAAGTTCATGAAGGATCCGGCGGCCAGGATGACGATCCGCTTCCAGGGCTTCGCCGCCGTGAAGGCCCGGGGGTTCTCGCTCGTCTCGTCCTCGCCCTCCATGGCGCAGAAGCCGCCGATGGGGATGAGCCGGAGGGTGTAGGTCGTCTCCTTCCCCTTCTTCTGGAGCAGCTTCGGCCCCATGAAGACGGAGAACTCATTGACCTGCACGCCGCAGGCCTTGGCCGCGATGAAGTGGCCAAGCTCGTGGACCACGATCAGCACGCTGAAAATGAGAATGGCAAGCAGAATATACACGAAAATTCCTCACAATTCCGCGGCCCGGCGGGCGGCGGCGTCGGCCGCCAGGATCTCGGGCAGCGACGGCTTCGCCACGAAGGGCACCGTCTCCAGCGCCCGGGAGACCCGCGCGGGAATGTCATAAAAGCCGATTTTTTCCTGGAGGAACAGCGCCACCGCCGCCTCGTTGGCCCCGTTGAGCACCGGGCAGGCCGTGCCGCCGGCCCGCGCCGCCTCCGTGGCCAGGCGCAGGCAGGGGAAGACGTCGAGGTCCGGCGCGTCGAAGGTCAGCGGCCCGCAGGTGAGCAGGTCGAGGCCCGCCGCCGGATTTTCCTGCCGCGTGGGGTAGGTCAGGGCCAGCTGGATGGGGATGCGCATATCCGGTACGCCCAGCTGGGCCAGCATGGCCCCGTCCCGGAACTCCACCA
The DNA here is from genome assembly GCA_938049125.1 of uncultured Clostridia bacterium. Taxonomy (GTDB): domain Bacteria; phylum Bacillota; class Clostridia; order Oscillospirales; family Oscillospiraceae; genus RGIG3159. The sequence goes on along the minus strand of CALICR010000217.1, from coordinate 1,048 downwards.
GGGAGTGGACGATGCTCTGGCGGTGGATGACCGCCGTCACCTGCTCCGCCGGAAGCCCGTAGAGCCGCATGGCCTCGATGAGCTCCAGGCCCTTGTTCATCAGTGTCGCACAGTCGATGGTGATTTTTTCGCCCATCTTCCAGTTTGGGTGCTTCAGCGCGTCCCGGCGCGTCACCTGGGCCGCCTGCGCCCGGGTCATGCCGTAGAACGGCCCGCCGGAGCAGGTCAGGATCAGGCGCTTGATCTCACCGCGGTCCCGGCAGCCCATGAGGCACTGGAAAATGGCCGAGTGCTCCGAGTCCACGGGGATGATCTCCGCGCCGAAGCGCTCCGCCTCCGCCATGACCAGCTCACCGGCGCAGACCAGCGTCTCCTTGTTGGCGAGGCCGATGCGCTTGCCCTGCCGGATGGCGGCAAGCGTGGGCTGGAGGCCCACCATGCCCACCACCGCCGTCACGACGGTGTCGGCCCCGGGCAGCGCCGCAGCGGCCAGCAGGCCCTCGGGGCCGCACAGGACCTCCGTGGGCAGGTCGTCGATGGCATCCTGGAGCCGGGACGCCTCCTCCTCCGTGGCCATGACGGCCAGGCGCGGGCGATAGCGGCGGCACTGGTCCGCCATGCGCTCAACGTTGGACCCGGCGGTCAGGGCCGAGACGTTCACGCCGAGGCGGCCGCAGACGTCCAGCGTCTGACGGCCGATGGAGCCGGTGCTCCCTAAAATGACTAAGTTTTTCGTCATATCACTTCACCGCAAAGGGGATGAGCAGCAGCAGCAGCTCCGCCAGAGGGGCCACCACCGTGGTGCTGTCGAACCGGTCCAGCGCGCCGCCGTGGCCCGGCAGCAGATGGCCGAAGTCCTTGATGCCGTGCTGGCGCTTGATGGTCGAAAAGACCAGATCCCCGGCCACGGAGCCGATGGAGCCGAGCAGGCCGTAGACCGCCGCATAAAGGTAGTTCACCCGGAAGCCGAGGCGGCTCAGGATGAAGCCGTAGAGCAGCATGGCCAGAATGCCGGAGACGACGCCGCCCGCAACGCCCTCGGTGCTCT
>CALICR010000216.1 GCA_938049125.1 uncultured Clostridia bacterium | reverse complement strand
ACGTCAACGACGCCCAGCTGGTCTACAACATGTACAATGCGAAGTACGCCTCCTTCGACGAAGTCGCCATGGTGCGCTTCCTGAAGGCGGACTGCAACGGCGATAAGGTCCTCAATGTCCTCGACGCCAACGCGGTCATCGCAGAGATCATGAAGTAAGAATCTGAATCCCGCTCTCCTGCCCCTTCGGGGGCAGGGGAGGGCTTCGGAGGCGCAAAGGAACCACACTGCGCGTCCAGCGCCCGAGAAATTCCCGGATTCCCACCCCGCATCGGGAAACTCTCCCGCGCTCCGCGTGCGGAAACTCCTTTTGCCCGTTTTTGTCCGAGCGCCGAGATTCAAACTCCCCCGCGCTCCGTGTGCGGAAACTCCTCCCGGAATTTCCCGCGCCCCGGAACCCCAACCTACGACCGATCGGGCGCACTTCGGAGGCTCACCGGTGCCGTGCAGGGCTGCACGGCAGCGTGGAACCCCTGAACAGGTGAAAAATTTGCGGAATGCAATGAGATTAAAGGAGAATGTATATGAAACGGATTGGAACCCTGTTGCTGGCACTGTGTCTGGTCTTCAGCCTGTGCGCGGTGACGGCGCTTGCAGCGGACAGCAGCCGCAGCTACGACTTTGATCTGTCCATCAACGGCAGCCATGAGGTGCAGGCCAAGCCCGGCGACGTCCTCACGGTCAGCCTGACGCTCCGCCGCACGGACGCAAGCGAGGCGGCGCTGATGTACGCCATGCAGGACGAGATCTACTATGACGACAGCTTCTTTGAGGTCGTTGAGGGCAGCCTGCTGGTCTCCGGCGGCATCGAGGGCACGAACATTGCGCTGCAGTCCGGCGGACGCGCGCAGTACCTCAACTATCTGAGCCTCGGCGGCGGCGAGAACTGGCAGGCGGAAACGCTGGTCGGCAGCTTCCAGGTGAAGGTGCTGGCTCAGAGCGGCGCCTCCACGCTCCGCAATATGAACGCCAAGGTCTCCGTGCAGAACGGCAGCGACAGCTATGCGACCACAGTCCAAGACGTCACCGTTGTCGTCTCGACCGACTGCACCGTGAACTTTGAGTCCAACGGCGGCTCCAAGGTTAAATCGCAGACCGTCCACTATGGCGAGACCGTCACCCGGCCCAAGGACCCCACCCGCGAGGGCTACCAGTTCACCGGCTGGTACAAGGACCTCAACCTGAAGGAGGCCTGGGACTTCGCCAAGGACACGGTCAGCGGCAACATGACCCTGTACGCAGGCTGGACCAAGGCCACCGCGCCCCTGCCCGGCGACGGCAGCGTCAAGACCGGCGGCGGGGTGCAGTGGTGGCTCCCGGCTCTGCTGCTGGCGGCCCTGCTGGCGCTCATCGCGCTGCTCGCGGGCGGCAAGAAGACCGTGGACTTTGAGACGAACGGCGGCAGCGAGATGGAATCCGTCCTCGTGAAGCGCGGCCGCAAGCTGCGCCGCCCCACGGCTCCGGTCAAGGATGGCGCTGTCTTCGGCGGCTGGTACCGCGACGCGGCCTGCACAAAGCCCTGGAACTTTGCGGAGGACACCGTGAAGCACAGCATGACGCTGTATGCCAAGTGGAACGAGGCCTGATATGGTCGTGCGAGAGGAAACGGTCCCGGCAGTTCTCACGGAGCAGGAGGCGAATCTGATCCGCCAGCTCCGGGCGCTGCGTTACGGCGAAGTCAGCCTGCGCGTCGAGCAGGGCGCGCCGGTCGAAATTAAAGAAGTGCGGCGCAGCGTGATGCTGGACCGCTGAGAACGGACAACAAGGAAAAACCTCTGTCCCCAAGGAACAGGCAGAGGAGTACTCTGCCTTTCCTGCTAGGAGCGCAACATGAAGAAAAAGCAAGATCTGAGCCGCCTGCTGAGCGCCGTGCTGGTGCTGGCGCTGCTGCTGGGCCTCGCAGCGGTGCTGCGAAACGGCGCGCGGCAGGCGCCGGAGAACCCCATCCGGGCCGCAGCGGAGCGGCTGGAGCCGGAGAACGGATCCGGCTCCGGCGGCGGCACGGACCAAAGCGGCAACGGCGAGGCTGCGGACGAGACCGAGGACCCCCAAGAGGACCCGCCCGATGAGGAGTCGCCACAGGAGGAGCCGGAGACGCCGGAGCAGCAGGAGACGCCGGACACCGAGGAGCCCGATCCGGACAATTCCGACGCGGAAAACCCCGGCGAGGACAGCACTGTGAACCCGGACCTGCCGCCGGTGCCTGCGGACCCGGACGACCCGCCGGACCCCTCGGACCCCAGCGACCCGTCGGGGCCGGATAATCCGGTGATCCCCGTGGACCCCGTCGGCCCCACGGACCCGGAGCAGCCGGACCCCGAGCAGCCCGACGTCCCGGATGAGCCGGAGACGCTGCGCATCGTGACCTCGCTGCGCAGCCCGGGCCGGAACGTGGTCCGTCAGGCGGACGTGCCGGACGGGAGCTACAGCTTCGACGCCTCCATCGCCGGGGGTACCGGCGGCGAGATGCTGCTGGTCCGCTACCGCAACTCCGGCACGTCCCAGAACGGTACGCGCTGCACCGGTGACGGGACCTACGGCGTGCAGCTGGTGCTGGGCGAGCTTACGACGGTGACCATGGAAATCCGAAAGGACGGTAAGGGGCTCCTTACGAAGAGCTACGTCATTTACTACGAGCCGACCCGTGCCGACCAGGACAACCCGTCCATCGGTGACAACCCGCCCTCCATCGTGACGAACATGGACGGCTACTACAACGACGGCGACATCATCGAAAACCAGACCTTCATCCTGCGGGTGACGGCCCGGACGAACCCGGCGGGCGGCGTGATCCGCTCCAACCAGATCACCGTCAAGCTGAACGGCCAGGTCCTCGAAAAGCAGACCGGCGACGCGGACCCGGAGTACGAGCTGTTCTTCGAGCGCAGCAACGTCGGCGACTACCGGGACTATACCATCGAGATCATTGCCTGGGACGGCACAAACTCCTCCTACTGGAGGCGGACCGTCCGCTACCACGCCATCGACGAGGGCGACTATGCGGGCACGGCCACCGTGGTGCTGGACGCCACCACTGTCAGCCTCGGCATCCTCGACACCGGCACCTACGAAATTTTACAGGGCGAGACCGTGGCGGACATCTTCATGAAATTCGTCGAGGAGTACGGCTACGAGGCGACCTGCGACGGCAGCACGAAGACGAACTTCTACCTCCGCCGCCTGAGCCGCGGCGACATGGCCGCCGGGGCGGAAATCAATCCGGCAGGAAGCCTTCCGGCACTGCTGGAGCGCGACGGCATCGACAAGACGGGCCAGCAGGACTTGGACAGCCTCGGTGAGTACGATTTCACCATGGGCTCCGGCTGGATGTACTCCGTCAACGGCGGCTATCCGGGCCGCGGCCTCTCGGCCTACCCGGCCACCGACGGAATGGTCATTTACGTCCGCTTCACTTTGTGTTATGGTAAGGACATCGGCGGCTACGATTCCACCGGCGGCGGCTATGGCAAACTGAGCGGCTACTGCGGCACCTGGATCGGCGGCAGCTATCAGCCCACGGGCCACGACTATGTGGAGACGGACCGCCTCGAGCCCACGGCCACGGAGGACGGCTACGTCGTCTACACCTGCACGCGTTGCGCCGACAGTTACCAGGAGACCCTGCCCGCCACCGGTGAGCCGGAGCCGGAGCCGGACCCTGATCCTGACCCCGACCCGGACCCTGACCCCGATCCCAACCCCGAACCCGATCCCGGCACAGACCCGGACCCGGGGACCGACCCCGATCCCAACCCCGATCCCAACCCCGATCCCGACCCGAAT
>CALICR010000215.1 GCA_938049125.1 uncultured Clostridia bacterium | reverse complement strand
CGCCGCTCTCCCCGGTCTTGCTGCCGATGAGGGAGGAGATCCACTCCGCGGCCTCCGGGGCCTTTTCGATGATACGGTCCATGGCCGTGACCGCCGGGACCGCCACGGGCACCATGCGCGTCACGCCGTCCTTGATGATGAGGAAGGCCACCGGCGTCAGCGTCACGCTGGCCCCCGCGCCGCCGCCGAAGGGGTTCGCGCCCTTCTGGGTCTTCGTCGTGAAGTCGGAGCCGCCGCCGGCAATGCCGTAGCTCACCTTTGTGATGGGAATGACCGTGGTGCCGTCCGCGGTCACGATGGGGTCTCCCACCACCGTATTCGTGTCCACCATGGTCTGCAATTTCTCCATGGTCGTTGCGATCATGTCAGAGAGGGGATGATTCATTCTTCCGCACCGCCTTTTCTCAGTTTCTTTTTCTCGCCAAGGAGCCGAAGCGCCTGGATGCCGTACCGGACGCCGAACACCGCGAGCCGCCCCAGCGTCAGGGTAACGCAGGCGTCGGCGGTGATGCGCAGATCCTGGGCCGTATAGTCCAGCACCGGCTCCACATCGTACCGTTTTACGCGGAAGGCCCGGGTCAGAAGGGCCATGCCCGCCCCGGCCACGCTCCAGGCGAGGCCGTAGTTCCGGGCGATCTTCCCCGCGTCCGCGCCGCCGTAGGTGACGCGCAGGGTGAGCCGCCGGACCGTGAACACGTGCCGGAGGCCGCCGAGAGCCTTGAGGCCCAGCCGGATGAGGGGCAGGAATTCCTCAAGCTTCGCGCCGAGGGGCTGCTTCTCCGCCCCGTCCTCGGGTGCGGAGGCGTCCTCCGGCTGCTTTTTTTTCTTTTTTTTGGCCTTTTCCGCGGATTTTTTCTTCTTTTTTTCTTCCTCCGCCTCCATCTGCTCCGGCGTCTTCGTCTTGCCGGGCAGGACCTCAAATTCGATGAGGCCCAGCACGGCCCGGACCCGGAGGCCGCGCTCGTCGTAGAGGACCCGCGCCCCGATGGGCGTCAGGTTCAGCACGGCGAGCACCGCGAGGATAATGAGCAGGGCCGTCATGCGCCGCCCTCCTGCGCCGCTGGGGCGGCGACGGTCTCCTGCTCCGCTGCCTGTTTGGCCGCCAGCTCGGCGGCCTTGCCGAACTGCATCCGGTCGATCTCCGGCAGCTCCGCGAGGGACGAGAGGCCGAAGGTCCGCAGGAAGTCCGGCGTCGTCCGGTACTGGATCGGGCGGCCCGGCACGTTGAGGCGGCCGCACTCCTCGATGAGCCTTTTCGTCACCAGGGCGCTGATGGTGTAGGCGCTGTCCACGCCGCGGAGCTGCTCGACGTAGGCCTTTGTCGCGGGCTGGTAGTAGGCAATAATGGTCAGCGTCTCCAGCTGGGAGGCCGACAGCTTCGGTGGCTTCCGGGTCTCCAGGGCCGTGGTGATAAAGCCGATCATCTCCGGCGAAGAGCACATCTGGTAGCTCTCCTCCAGGCGGAGCACGCGGACGCCGCGCCGCTCAAAGGCAAGCCGGTCCGAGAGCGCGCCTGCCGCCGCGTGGATCTCGTCCTCGCCGCAGCCCGCCGCCAGGGCGATGCGCTGGGCCGCCACCGGCTCCCCGGCGGCAAACAGCACTGCTTCGATCACGCGCTCCAGCTCTTCTCGCTCCATCACTCGGCCTCCTCCCCGGGCATCTGCAAAAATTTCACGGTCTCCGCGCCGTCCGGCGCTTCCTCCAGCTCCACGGAGTTCTGGCGGCACAGCTCCAGCAGCGCCAGGAACGTCGCCACCACCTCGGAGCGGCTCCGGCTGCCCGCAAAGAGCTGCCGCAGCCGCGCGGCTCCGTGGACCAGCAGGCGGCGCAGAATCTCCGCCGCCTTCTTCGTCACCGGGTACGGCTCCCTGCCGACGATACCGGTGAAGCTGTTCCGCGGCGGCGGCAGGGCGCGCTCGACCCGGTCCGCCAGCAGCGCCATGGCGCGGACAAGGTCTGACGGGTCATGCTGGTAGCGGTAGGTCTTGTCCAGCCGGACCGGCTCCGGCTCCTTGGGGAGGCAGCAGGCGCCGCTTCCGTTCCGGGCCTCCAGGAAGGAGACCGCTGTGCGGACCTGGTCCAATGCCTCCTTGCGCTGCCGCTCCTCCAGGGAGCGAATCAGCAGCTCCATCTCCGAGAGCGCCTCCTCCCGGTCCGAGAGGGAGAGGAGCATCTTCGTCTTAATGACCATCAGGTGCGACGCCATGGCGATAAACTCGCTGGCGATCTCCATGTCCATGCGCTTCATCTCGTCGAGGTAGGCGAGGTACTGCTCCAGGATGGACGTGATGGAGATGTCCTGAATTTCGATCTTATTCTTGCTGAGCAGCAGCAGGATCACGTCCAAGGGGCCGTCGAAGTCCTCGGGCATCTCCGCCGCCCTGGCGTGGACCACGCCGTTCAGATGATATTGCGGTTCTTCCATGGTCCCTCCTCAGCCGAAGGCCTTCCAAAGAAGGTAGAACGGGAAGGACGCGCCGGACTGGAGCACACCGATGAGCCAGCTGCGCATGGCGGACAGCGGCCCGTCGATGACGCCGGTCAGCAGCAGCACCGCCAGCAGGAGCATCCCGTAGCGTTCATAGCGCATGAGCTGCCCGTAGGCCCGGGGCGGCAGCAGGGCGAAGAGCACCTTGGAGCCGTCCAGCGGCGGGATCGGGAAAAGGTTGAACACCGCGAGGCCCGCGCTGATGACGGTCAGGTATTCCGTCAGCGTGACAGCCCAGCCGAGGACCGTTCCCTCGCCGTACTTCCAGGTGAAGAACAGCAGCACGCTCCGGATCAGAAGCGCCAGATAGGCCAGCAGGACATTGGACACCGGCCCGGCCAGGGCCGTCAGCGCCATGCCCTCCTTGGGGCGGCGGAAGTTCCGCATATCGACGGGCACCGGCTTGGCCCAGCCGAACTTGGCCACGGCCAGCAGGATGAGGCCGAACACATCAATGTGGCGGAGCGGATTAAGGCTGATGCGCCCGGCGCGCTTCGCCGTGGGGTCGCCGAGCCACCAGGCCGCGAGGCCATGGCAGCTCTCGTGGACCGTAATGGAAAGCACCGCAGCAAGCACGACCAGCAGCCCGTCGATAAGGCTGCCGAATTGCAGCTGCCGGAGCCAGGAAAGAAAACTGCTCACAGGGGTCCTCCAAATACGCAAAGTTATCGTATTGTAATAGTATAGCACCCCCTGCGGCGTTTGGCAAGAAAAAATGGTGGTTTCCCCGTCCGCCGCGCCGGAACGGCGCGCACCAAGCTACGCTCTTAAGAAATTGTTAAATTCCTGCATCATACTGTTTTTTTCCCAGGATTTATGATACAATGGCCGGGCAACACTAAGAAAATTTCGGAGGAATCATATGGATATCTGGACAACCACCGCCGGGCAGCTACTGATGACGGCGCTGCTCGCTATGGTCCCCGTGCTGGAGCTGCGCGGCGCGATCCCCATCGGCGTGGCCCACGGACTGGGGCACGGGCCTGCCATCGCCGCCGCCATTCTCGGGAATTTGGTCCCGGTGCCCTTCATCATCCTGTTCATCCGCAAAATTTTCGCCTGGCTCCGCCGCCTCAGCCCGAAGCTGGACCGGCTCGTCACACGGATGGAGCAGCGTGCGGAGAAAAAGTCCGACGTGGTGCAGAAATACGCCTTCTGGGGCCTCGTGATCCTCGTCGCCATTCCCCTGCCCGGCACCGGTGCCTGGACCGGCGCGCTGGTGGCCGCCATGCTGGACCTGCGCCTCAAGCGTGCCTTTCCGGCCATCGCCCTCGGCGTGGTCATCGCCGGGATCATCGTCTCCTTCATCACCTACGGCGCGGGAGCCGTGTTCTTCTGAGTCCGCAACGCGTCCATCAAACAGTCTGCCCGCGCATCCCGTTTGGGATGCGCGGGCCTTTTCCGCAAAATGCGCCACGGAGCCGAAGCTCCATGGCGCATTCTTTGATGTAAATTTGGCTTACACGCCGAGCTTGGCGTCGTGCAGGAACTTGGTTTCGGTGACCGCCGTCGTGCCCTCGCAGCCCTTGAGGGGCACGATCTTTTCGTTGATCGTGTCGATGATCCACTGGGCCTGGGGGAAGAAGAACTCGTCGAACTCGTAGGGCGGGGTAATCCAGTTCTTCGCGCCAACCACGGCGATGGGCGCGTCCAGATAGTCGAAGCAGAGGCTCGTGAGGTTCTGGGCCACGTCGTTCAGGAAGGTGCCGCGGGCGCAGGCGTCGGAGGCCAGCACGCAGCGGCCCGTCTTCTTGATGGACTCGACCAGCGGAGCATAGTCCAGCGGGACCAGCGAGGGCAGGTTGATGACCTCGGCGTCCATGCCGTATTTCTCCTTCAGCTCCTTGGCCGCATCCAGCGCACGGTACAGCGTCGCGCCGACGGTCAGGATGGTGATATCGCTGCCCTTGCGGATGACATCGACACCGCCGACGGGCCATTCATACTCTTCGGCGGGGACGCCGCCCTCGTGGAACTCTTCGCCCTTGTCGTAGATTCTCTGGCTTTCGAAGATGAGGCAGGGATCGGTGCCGTTCAGGCAGGCCTGCATAATGCCCTTGGCCTCGTAAGGCGTGGCCGGGAAGAAGACCTTGAGGCCCGGAATGTGGGCCACCAGGGCGATCCAGTCCTGGGAATGCTGCGCGCCGTACTTGGCACCCACGGACAGGCGAACGATCATCGGCATCTTGAGGATACCGGCGGACATGGCCTGCCACTTGGACATCTGGTTGAAGATCTCGTCACCGGCGCGGCCCATGAAGTCGCAGTACATGAGCTCGACCACGGCGCGGCCGCCGCACATGCAGTAGCCGACGGCGGAGCCGATGATGGCCGCCTCGGAGATCGGGGAATTGAAGAGGCGGGAATACGGGATGACCTCCATCAGGCCGCGGTACACCGCGTAGGCGCCGCCCCAGTCGCGGACGTCTTCGCCGTAGGCGATGAGGGTCGGGTCCTCATAGAACTTGTTGATCAGCGGCTCAAAGATGGCGTCACGGATGTTGTAGACCTTCATCTTCGAGACGGGCTTGCCGTCCTTGTCGAAGGCAAAGCGCTCCTTCTTGGCGATGGACTGGACACGGGAGCAGGACTCCTTCGGCCCGGTCACGCGCACCTTGCCCTCGGGGTCCATGGAGCGGACGTGCTCGTTGGAGAACATCAGGCGGGCGATGAAGTCGGGGTCCTTCTTCATGTCGACATAGGGAGAGATCTCCTTGTCGGCAGCGGCGCGGCAGATCATGGTCATGCGGTCGGAGGTCTCCTTGAGAATGGCCTCCATCTGCTCGTCCGTGGCGACGCCCGCGTCCACCAGGGCCTTACGGTAGGTGACGATGGGGTCGTAGCTGCGCCAGGCCTCGATCTCCTCCTTGGTACGGTAGGCGTTCTGGTCGGAGGTGGAGTGGCCGACGAGACGGTAGGTGACAACATCCAGCAGCACGGGGCCTTCGCCGTTCTTCAGCAGCGGCATCTTGCGCCGGTAGGCATCGATGACCGCCAGTGGGTTCCAGCCGTCCACGCGCTCGGCGTGCATCTGGCTGGGCGTGATGCCTGCGCCGATGCGGGCCAGCAGGTCGTAGGCCATGGTCTCGCCGCGGGTCTGGCCACCCATGCCGTAGGAGTTGTTGAACACGTTGAATAGGACGGGCAGGCCGCCCTTCTTTCCCTCCTCCCAGAGGGTCCGGAGCTGGTAGA
>CALICR010000214.1 GCA_938049125.1 uncultured Clostridia bacterium | reverse complement strand
CCTTCCTTGGCATGGACCCCTATATGGCGGTGGGCATCGCCCTGTCCTCGGACGTGCTGGCCAGCGCCGTCTCGGCCTACACCTACCATAAAAACAAGAACCTCGACGTCCGCAACGGTCTCATCATGATGGCCAGCGTCCTGACTTTCACGGTCATCGGCAGCTACATCGCCAGCCTGGTGCCGTCCACGACCATGGGGAATTTCTCCGTGTTCATGACGCTGCTCCTGGGCGTCAAGTTCATCGTCCGGCCCGTCATGACCACAAAGGAGGCCATGCAGGGCGTCTCTCCCAAAAAGCGGGCCGTCCAGTCCCTGGTCTGCGGCATGGTTATCGGCTTCATCTGCGGCTTCATCGGCGCGGGCGGCGGCATGATGATGCTGCTCATCCTGACCACGGTGCTGGGCTACGAGCTGAAGACCGCTGTGGGCACCAGCGTGTTCATCATGACGTTCACAGCGCTGACCGGGGCCGTCTCCCACTTCATGATCGGCGGCGCGCCGGACTGGACCGTCTTTGGCCTCTGCGTGCTCTTCACGCTCCTCTGGGCGCGCATCGCCGCCGTCTTCGCCAACAAGGCCACGCCGAAGACCCTCAACCGCGCCACCGGCGTCGTCCTGGTGGTCCTGGGCATCGTCATCCTGGGCTTCAATCTCATCCACTGAGCGCATAAAAAAACGCCTCCGTGTTCCGTACACGGAGGCGCTTTATGTCAGGACTGGCCGAAGAAGGCCTCGTCCAGGCGCACATAGCGGAGGCCGCCCGCCTGGCCCTCGATGGTGAGGGTCACATAGCGAATGTGCTCTAGGGACGTCAGCGAGGAGACGATGGACTGGACCGCCAGAATTTCCTCGGTCTCCGTGATCAGCCCCGCAGCGAAGGACTTGGAAAGGTCCACGTAGCAATGGTTCCCCTGCTCCGTCACGGAGCGGATGTGGGTCCCCGGGGGCAACGGCGAGAGGTAGCCGTTCTTCTCGCCGTAGTGCAGCAGCGCCGAGAGCACCGCATCCGTCTCGTTCTCGTTGGCCGCGGACTTGATGCGGGTCGGGATCTCCATCAGCTTCCCGTCGCTCCGCCGGATCACGTAGAGCGAGGCGTCCACCTCGTTCAGGCCCGCGCGGACCGGGCCGATGGCCGTCTCGTCCCGGACGTACTGGAGGCTCAGGTCCATATGGGAGTAGGTCTTGAGCGTCTCGCCCTCCACGAAGAACTGGACAGACTCGATGCCCGGGAACTCCGTCAGGGTGTTGACAATGGAGAGCACCGTCATGCGCTCCGCCGCGTCATTCTCGGGCCGGTTGCGGTAGAAGTCGCCGCTGAAGTCCACGATGCAGACGCCGTCCTCGATGGAAAGGTCCAGCAGCTCCGTGTTCTCGGGCAGCGTCGCCTGGAGGCCGTCGTTCGAGGGCTGCTCACCCAGCATGGACAGCGCCAGGGCCGCCTGCTCCGGCACCGTGGAGAGCTTCGTCTTCACCTCCGAGGCAATGAGGTAGCGATTCTGACTGTCGGCGTAGTAGATGTTCAGGGTGTTCTCGGCGATCTCCTCGCTGTTGTCCACCCGCAGGATCTGGTCCGGCCGGATCTTGACCGAGGACTGCCCGCCGATGAGGCTCCGCTCCGCGGACAGCTCCACAGCCTCGACGCCGGTGAGCTGGGAGAACGTCAGCGTGATGCAGCTGAGGGCCAGCGAGAGGTCCGCGCCGGTCAGGTTGCCGAACTCCCGGGAGAGCGTCATGTGCAGCACGCCGTTTTCCAGCTGCGCGCGCACCAGGGCCGCGCCCTTGGGGAAGGGCGACACGAGACTCTCCGTCTCCGGCCCCTCAAAGTAGCGCTCCGCCAGGGTCTCCGGCGACCAGACGCCGCGCACCCCGGCGGCCTCCGTGTCGATGAGCCCGTTCTCGCCGTAGCCCACCTCCGCCGCCCGGTAGTAGAGCAGCATGGCCCAGGGCGATACACTGGAAGCGCAGCCGGAGAGGAGGCCCAGCAGCAGCGCCGCCGCCAGCAGGAGTCCGATGCAACGCGTCTTCATGCCTCGTCCTCCTTTCCGTCAAATCCGAAATAGGGGAAGACAAGCCGGAACCGGGTCCCTCGTCCGCCCCCGCCCGGCTCCACGGCGATGGAGCCGTAGTTCCGGAGCACCAGGTCGTGGACGATGGAGAGGCCGAGGCCCGCGCCGCCCGCCTCCCGGGAGCGTGCCTTGTCTACGCGGTAGAACCGCTCGAAGATGTGGGCCCGGCCCTCCTCGGGGATGCCGACGCCCGTGTCCTCCACGGTCAGGACCACGTCGTCCTGGACCATGGCCGCAGTGACGGACACGGCCCCGCCGTTTACATTATATTTGATGGCGTTCTCCACCAGGTTGAAGATGATCTGGTAGAGATCGTCCTCGGTGGCCAGCACGGTGCAGCCCGGCTCCACCCGGCTTTTGATGGTGATGCTCCGCTCCTCGGCCACGGGGTACAGCATCCGCAGCACCCGCTCCGCCACGGCGTCGAGGCCCACGACCTCCCGGTCCTCCTCGGTCCGGAGGCTGTCGGTCCGGGAGAGGGTCAGGAGCTTCTGGGTCATGCGGTTGAGGCGCTCCGCCTCGTTGCAGATGTCGCCGACGAACTCGCGCTGGGTCTCCGGGTCGAGGTCGTTCTGAAGGATGGTCTCCGCCAGCAGCTTGATGGAGGCCAGCGGCGTTTTCAGCTCATGGGAAGCGTCGGACACGAAGCGCCGCCGGGATTCCTCGGCATCCTCCAGCTTATCCGTCAGCTTGTCGAACTCACCGGCCAGGGCCGCCAGCTCGTCGTCGCCCGTCAGGTTGATCTTATAGGCATAGTCGCCCTCCCGGATGCGCGGGAAGGACTGGAGGATCGTCTGCATCCGCCGGGAGAACAGCAGCGAAAAGAGCAGCGCGAAGAGGATGACCACGATCTCCAGGATCAGGGAGATGCGCAGCACCGTCGTCTCCATCAGCGCCACCATGGCGCTCTGCTCCTGCTCGCTGTCCATGAGGTAGACGACCCCGGCGGGCCGGTCCTGATACATGACGGCCACGGCGCAGTAGCTGCTGGTGGTGCCGTCCCGGTACTCACAGTGGAACACATCCTCGCCCGAGAGGGCCGTATAGACCTCCGGCAGCAGCACCAGGGTCCCGGCGGCGTTGTCGTTCAGGTTGTCGTAGAGGCACCAGCCCATCTCGTCGGTCACGATGAGGCGGGTCGCCGTCTCCTCGCCCAGCATGACCACCACTTGGCGGACGCTGTCCGCCGTTAAGTGCTCCAGGCCAGAGAGCGAGGAGCTGATGAGCTGGGCCTTCTCCTGAGCCGAGGCATACTTCGACTGGAAGAGGATCTTCCGCGAGTTGTTGGCCGTGTAGACGTAGAGGATGGCCAGGGCCGCCGTCAGGATGCAGATATAGAAGAGGGCCGTGCGGGCCTGGGAGCTGCTGGGCAGCAGCTTCTGGCGGGAATCATGCTTTGAAATAGTAGCCCACCCCCCACTTGGTCATGATGTACTCCGGATTGGCCGGGTTTTGCTCCAGCTTTTCGCGCAGACGGCGGATGTGGACGTCCACGGTGCGGATGTCGCTGCGGTACTCATAGCGCCAGATGGTGTCGAGCAGCGCCTCCCGGGAGTAGACCCGGTTCGGGTATTTCATCAGAAGCTCGATGACATCGAATTCCTTGGCCGTCAGGTCCACCACGACGCCGTCCTTATAGGCGTTGCGCTCCACAGAGTCTACGGCGATGGATCCGTATTCGATGCGGCTGCCCTTATCCTCCTCCTTGCGCATATAGCGGCGCAGCAGTGCCCGGACTCGGGCCTTCAGCTCCAGAATGTTGAAGGGCTTCGTGATATAGTCGTCCGCGCCGTGCTCGAAGCCCATGAGCTTGTCCATGTCGTCGGTCTTGGCCGTCAGCATGATGATGGGCACGTCGGAAAACTCCCGGATGCGCATACAGGCCTCCAGCCCGTCCATGACGGGCATCATAACGTCCAGAATGACAAGGCTCACGTCCGGGTCCGACGCGAGCTTCACCGCCTCCTCGCCGTTGGAGCCGGTAATGACCTCATAGCCCTCGTTCTGTAAATTCACCCGGATGCCCTTGAGCAGCAGGGCCTCGTCGTCCACAACCAGAATCTTCATGTTATTACCTCACTGTCACCAAAGATCGAATGGCTTCCAATTTCTTCTCGCCGATACCGGACACGTTCAGCAGCTCCTCCACCGCCCGGAACGGGCCGTAGGCCGCGCGGTAGTCGAGGATGCGCGCCGCCAGCACCGGGCCGACGCCGGGCAGCGTTTCGAGGTCCGCCGCCGTGGCCGCATTGAGATCAATGCGCCCGTCCTCGTCCTGCGCCGGCGCCTCGGCGGGCGTCTCCTCTGCCGGGTCCCCGGGAGCTGTCTCCTCCGGGGCCGTGTCCGCCGCTTCCGCCGCGGGCGTGTCCGGCTCCGCCGGTTCGGTGTCCGGGTCCTGCGCTTCCTCCGTGTCGGCGGCGGTCTTCGCCGTCTCCGCCAGCACCGCGTCCAGCGGACGCAGCGAATTCCGCCCTGCAAAGAAGCCGCCGAGGAAGCACAGCGCGCCGAAGGCCAGCGCACAGATCAGAAGTTCGGGCCGAATCTGTTTCTTCATAGAAAAAACCGCCCCTTCCACGTTGACATAACGCGAATTTGCCCGTATAATTTAAGCTGATTATAGCATAACTCTGCTTGCAACGGCAATGCCGTTTTCCGATATTCTGTTAATTGGTGTGTGAAATTTATGATTCTGAAACGTTTTGCAGCGCTGCTGACGCTTTTGCTCGCCCTTTTGACGGCCCTTCCGCCCCTCCAGGCCCGCGCCGCAGGCCCCAATGACCCCACCGCCTCCGGTGAGACCGCCGACCCCAACGCGGAGGAGACCGATCCATCCGGCACGGAATCCGATCCCGCCGGCACGGAATCCGATCCCGCCGGCACGGAATCCGATCCCGCCGGGACGGAATCCGACCCGGCCAAGGAGGGTGAGGAGGAGGACACCCCCGCCGCGCCGCAGATCAATGTCTTCGATCCGCAGATGGGCTACCCCGTGGAGGACGGCTACCGCATGAACGGCACTGCCGCCCTGCTCTACGATCTGAACACGGACACCATGCTTTATACCCAGAACCCGGACGGCAAGGTCTACCCCGCCAGCCTCACAAAGCTGACGACGGCCCTGGTCGTCATGGATTACGGCAATCTCGAGGACCTCGTCACCATCTCGGCGAATGCGGTCCAGTCCGTCACCTCCCGCACCGGCGATGTGAAGATCGGCGAGACCATGACGCTGCACAATCTGCTCTACTGCATCCTCATGTCCTCGTCCAACGAGTGCGCCAACGCCGCGGCGGAGCACGTGGCCGGGTCCATCGATGCCTTTGTTACGAAGATGAATGAGAAGGCTGCGGAGCTGGGCTGCACCGGCACCCACTACGCCAACCCCCACGGCCTCCACGACGAGAATCACTACACCACGGCCCGGGACCTCTGGCGCATCACCAAGGCCGTGCTGGCCAACGAGACGCTCCGGGAAATCGTCTTCTCCACGTCCTACGACCTGCCCGCCACCAACAAGCAGGCCGCCCGGACCCTCTACACCACGAACTACATGACGAGCCAGGACCAGTCCAAGAAGTATTACTACGAGCCGGCCAAGGGCATCAAGACCGGCTACACCAGCGCCGCCGGACGCTGTCTCATCGTGACGGCGGAGAAGAACGGCATGGACCTGCTGGCCATCGTGCTGGGCTGCGAGACCACGGAGGAGCAGAACGGCGAGTTCAACATGCACAGTTTTGCCGAAGCCAAGGGCCTCTTTGAATACGGCTTCAAGTACTTCGAGCGCGTCATCGTCCTGGCCCCCTCGGTGCCCATCGCTGACGTGCCCGTCAGCGGCGGTGCCAGCAGCTCCGTAGTCGTCGCACCCGTCGCCGAGCAGGCGGCCACGCTCCCCAAGGAATACGCAAAGGACCAGATCACCACGGAGGTCCTTCTGACCGGCGGCGGCCTCCAGGCCCCCGTGGCCGCGGGTGACACCGTGGGCACTGTGTCCGTCCAATACGGCGGTGTGGAGCTGAGCAGCGCCGAGGCAGTGGCCGTCACCGACGTGGCCGCGGCGGAGGAGGGCGTCTTTGAATCCGCCGCGCCGGTCCCGGACAACGGCGTGCCCGAGGGCGCGCGGACCGGAACCTCCCTCTGGCGCATCCTGCTGATTCTGCTGGCGGTCTTCGCCGTGCTCTACATCGGAAGCCGCCTCTACATCCGCCGCGTCACCCGCGTCCGGACCCGCCGCCGCAGCACCGCAGGCCGTCCGCGGCAGCGCGCCGGAAGCGCCCGCAGCACCGGCCAGAGCCGAAACGCTCCCGCCCGGAGCCGCATCGGCCAGCGTCCCCCCGCCTCCCGCAAACGTCCCGCCCCGAATAAGAAAAAGCAAAGCAGGTGATCGCATGGACTGGACCACACTGGAGCAGCACTGCCTCGGCTGCCGCCGCTGCCCCCTTGCCGAGACGCGGCACAACGTCGTTTTCGGTGTCGGGCCGCAGAATTCGCCGGTACTCTTCGTCGGCGAAGGTCCCGGCGAACAGGAGGACCTCCAGGGCGAGCCCTTCGTCGGCCCGGCGGGCAGGCTGCTGGACGAGATGCTCGCCATCATCGACCTGGGCCGCCACAATTGCTACATCACCAACATTGTCAAATGCCGCCCGCCCCAGAACCGCGACCCGCTCCAGTCGGAGCGCGAGGCCTGCATTCCCTATCTCCGGCAGCAGTTCAAGCTGCTGCACCCGAAGATCCTCGTCTGCCTCGGCCGCATCGCCGCCTCCTCGCTCATTCATGAGGAGTACCGCATCAGCCGGGAGCACGGCCAGTGGGTGGAGCGCCGCGGCCTCTATATGACCTCCATTTACCATCCCTCCGCCCTGCTGCGGGACCCCAGCCGCCGCCCGGAGGCCTTCCGGGACCTGCTGGCCATCCGGGAAAAGCTCCGGGAGCTGTGCCCGGATTTCTACAAGGCCTGACCGCCGCCCGCGCCGCCGCTCCCCCGGCTGCGCGGGCGCACTGTGTTCTTTGCGCATTTTCCGGTTGACAAGGGGGAAATCCGATCACTATAATACTATCCAAAAGAAAGGAGGGCTGCGCATGGGATTTTCGCTTCGCGTGGACCAGTGCCTCAACTTCTGCTGCGAAATGGCGCGGCAGCTCAACCAGAACGGGGCGGAGATGTACCGCGTCGAGGAATCCGCCCGGCGAATTTTGGATTCCTACGGCTACAACGCCCACGAGGTCTTCGCCATTCCCTCCTGCATCCTCATCACCATCCAGTGGGAGGGCCGCAACTATACAAAATCCGTCCGCATCCTCCGCTCCACCAACAATCTGGACAAGCTGGAGAAGCTCAACAGCCTCAGCCGCCGGGTCTGCCTCACGAAGCTGCCCCTGGACGAGGCAGAGCAGGAGCTGCTCGCCATTCTGGCCGCGCCGGACTACCCCTGGCCCATCAGCTACCTGGGCCACGGCTGTGCGGCGCTGTTCTTCTCCCTGCTCTTCGGCGGCACCCTGGCGGACGCCTGCGTCGCTTTCCTCAGCGGCCTTCTCGTCAAGCGCACCGTCACCGGGCTGACAAAGCGGGGCGTCAACGCCTTTTTCATCAACTTGGTCGCCAGCCTCTTCATGGTCGCCGTGCCGGTGCTGCTGCGGTTTGCGGGCCTCCCGGTCCAGCCGGACAAGGTCATCATCGGCGCCATCATGCTGCTGGTGCCCGGTGTCGCCATCACCAACGTCATGCGCGACGTCATCGCGGGCGACTTCCTCACAGCCATCAGCAAGCTGGCCGAGGTGCTGATCGTTGCACTGGCCATCGCCATCGGCATCGCCCTCGCCTACGTCCTCACCGGGGCGCTCTTGGGAGGTGCCGCCTGATGGGAACACTGCTGCTCCAATGCCTCTACGCCTTCCTGGCCTGCGTCGGCTTCAGCCTCGTCTTCGACGTCAAGCGCGTCCGCTTTGTCGTGCTCTCGAGCCTCATCGGCGCGGTGGGCTGGGCCGTCTTCCTGCTGCTGACGAACGCCGTGTCCTCGGACGTCTGGCGCTACCTTCTCGCCACCATCGCCGTCTCCGCGCTCTCGGAGCTGAGCGCCCGGCTCTTCAAGGCCCCGGCCACCGTGTTCCTGCTCATCGGCATCGTACCGCTGGTGCCCGGCAGCGGCCTCTACTACGCCATGAGCTACCTCATCCGCGGCGACTATGAGCTGTTCGCCGAAAAGGGCCTACAGACCGCGGCCTACGCCGGAGCCATCGCCGTCGGCGTCTCCGTCGTCACCTCCCTCTCCCGCATGATCTCCTGGCACTTCCTCCCGCAGCACCTGCGCAAGCGGCCCCGGGACCACTGACAAAAAAGCACCCCCGGACGTCCGGGGGTGCAATTTTTATGGCATCACAGCTTTCTGCTTTCGGTCACTTTTTTCTGCGCTTCGGCACCGGCGTGACCGCCTCCAGCACCTCGACCGCGGCCCGGACCAGCTCCCGATCCTCGATGTCCAGCACATAGTGGGGCCTCGCCCCCTCGTAGGGCACGTCCTCCGGCGCGCCGGAGAGCAGCGCCGCAAGCTCCGGGACCTTTTTGACCATCACCGTATTGTCGCAGACGAGCAGCACAGGCTTTTCGTGGATATAGATGAGGTACTCCCCGAACAGCTTCCGCCCGGTGACGCCGCCGATTCCGTCCAGCTGACCGCAGACAAAGTCGAAATATTCCTTTGAGGTCGCCATTTTCGCCCCTCCTTCCGTTTTGTTCAGCATATCGGACCCCCGCCCCGCTGTCAAGGGCGCATTCCGTTTCCCCATTGACAGGGGCAGCGCCAGCCGCTATGATAGGGGTATCGGGCGGGCCCGCCCGGCATCAAAGATCAAAAGGAGTGCCTGTTTGAAGTTTACGAATTCTAAATCGGAGCGTGCGGCCTGACCGGGAGGTCTGGCAAATCCACACACGCCATTCCTCCCGATGGACAGAAACCCATCCTCCGGAGGAACCCTATGAAGAAACATTCTGACCCTGCCAAAGCGCCCGACTACCGGACCCGCCCCTGCACGGAAGCCTTCCGCTGCAAGGTCTGCGGACAGCTCTGCACGCCGGAGCAGGCCGGGACCGCCCACCGTAACCACTGCCCCAGCTGTCTCTCCAGCCTCCACGTCGATCTGACGCCCGGTGACCGCGCCAGCGGCTGCGGCGGCGTCATGGACCCGGTGGCCGTCTGGGTGCGCCGGGACGGCGAGTGGGCCGTCATCCACCGCTGCCGCCGCTGCGGTGCGCTCCATTCCAACCGCACGGCGGCGGACGACAACCCGCTGAAGCTCATGAGTATCGCCCTGAAGCCCCTCTGCGCCCCGCCCTTCCCGCTGGAGTACCTGGAGGCCCTGGCCCGCCGCCTGGACGGCGGCACACCGGAATGACCCAATTTACACCCGCACCGCCCCGGTCCTAAAACCGGGGCGGCTTTTTACGAAACCGGCCTGCCGCGGGTCTGCGGCAGGCCGGTTTCGCTGTATGCTTGCCTCGCTCAGGGCTTCCGGAGGTATTCGACGAAACCCTCGGGGACCGCCAGATAGAGGCGTTCCTCGCTGTCCTCGGCGCGGTAGACGGAGTAGCCGCTGCTGGCAGGATCGTTGGCGTAGAACTCCGTTTCCTCGAGGTCGCTCAGCTCACCGGCATCATAATAGCCCGCGGGCGGCTCCGTCAGGACCTCGCCGGTCCGCTCGTAGGGAACGTCGTTCCAGAGGATCGTATCCGGCCGGACCGGGGCCTCCCCTGCGCCCGGCTCGCTGTCCAGCATCTCCTGGGCATCGGATTTCATGTCATCCTCTGCCGCAGCACCCTCCTCGGATGGTGCTGCCGCCTCCGGCGCCTCCGGGGCAGACTCCTCCGGGGCGGCTTCGCCGGACTCGGCTTCGTCCGCCGCCGTATTCTGCACGGTCTCCGCAGCCGCCGTGTCCGCGGTGACGGCGTCCCCTGTTTTATTGGACCCCATCCGTCCCAGCTGGAGCGTCAACGCCGCCACACCTAAGACAACGGCCAGCATGGCCGCCATGCCGAGCAGGCGCAGGCTCTGGCTCCGCTTCCGGACCGGCGCAGCCCGGCGTCCGCCGTAGGGGTCCGCCTCCTCAATATAGCGGTCCCGGATGTTGTTGAGCGCGGCAAAAAGCTCTTCCCGTTTCAAAGCGATACGCCCTCCTTTTCCAGCGCCTCACGCAGCCCGCCGCGCAGACGGTACAGCGCGGATTTCGTCTGCCCCTCCGTCATGCCGAAGGTCTCCGCCAGCTCCCGGATGGACTGGGAATACCAGTAGCGCCGGACGAAGAGGATGCGCTTCCGGCGGCTCAGGCCGTCCAGATACCGGTTGATGATCTCCGTCACCACGCCGGCCTCCAGCGCCTCCTCGGCACCTCCGGCGGCGGGCAGACAGTTTTCCAGCTCCGAGAGCAGGACGTCCATGTGGCGGTTGCGCTTCTGCGCCGTGTTGTAGCGGTAGCGATCCAGAGCCAGGTTCCGCACGATCTTCCCGAGGAAGGGCGGGAAGGACAGGGGCCGCTGGGGCGGAATGGAGTCCCAGGTCCTGTAGTAGGTGTCGTTCACGCATTCCTCCGTGTCGCCGTCGTCGGCCAGGATGCTGCGGGCGATCTTGGCGCAGTAGCGGCCGTACTTCCGGTCCGTCTCCGAGATGGCCTCCTGGTCCCGGTCCCAGTAGAGCTGTATGATCTGGGCATCTTCCAACATTCCTTGTCCCCTCCTGTCCTTTAGGACGCAAAATTTCTTCGTTGGTTTCAGTATAGCGTGTTTTTTTCTCCGGCGCAATCCCGGATTTCTTGCGCCGGGGCCGGAAATGTGGTATGCTTGGCTCCGGAGGTGTCTGACTGAGATGAACATAGGCATGATCGTTGCGATTCCGGAGGAGATCGGCGCGCTGTTCCGCTCCTGCGGAACGCCCGCGGGAACGGAGAAATTCCCGGGCTACACGGTATATCACTATGACATTCGCGGCCACGCAGTCCACGTCGTGGGCAGCGGCGTGGGCGAAATTGCCGCCGCGGCGGCGGCCCAGTTCCTCATCACCCGCTTCGGCGCAGAGCTGCTCGTGAACTTCGGCGTCTGCGGCGGGCTGACGGAGGAGATGGGCCTGCGGCGTACGGTGGTGGTGGACAAGGCCGTCCACTACGACTTCGACACCTCCGCCTATGACAAGGCGGAGCCGGGCCGCTACCTCGCCTATCCCGACGTCTATATCCCCGCTGCGCCGGAGCTTGTGCGTCTGGCCTACGCGGCGGAGCCGGCGCTGCAGCCCGTCATCTGCGCCTCGGCGGATAAATTCGTCGCCGACCCCGCGGCCAAAACAGCGCTCCATGCTCGCTTTGGGGCCGAAATCTGCGAGATGGAGGCCGCGGGCATCCTGCTGACAGCAAACCGCTGCGGCGTCCCCGCCCTGCTCGTCAAGGGCGTCAGCGACAGCGTCCGCGGCGGCGGCGAGGAGTTCGCCGCCATGGTCCACGAATCCGCCGCCCTCTGCGTCCGCGTGCTGCTGAAGATCCTCACCACGCTGCCCGCGGTATAAAAAACAGGAGAGACCCCGCCGGGTCTCTCCTGTTTTTTATCGGATCTCCTCAATGTGGCTCACCTCGTCCAGGGTACCGAGGGCCTCAATAATCTCGCTGTGGGTCTTGTACTTCTTCAGCTCCGCCGCGGTGATGGTCAGGGAGACGGAGAAGACGCTGAGGCCCGAGTTGGCATAGGCCGGGTTCGACTCGATGTCGTCGATGACGAGGCCCAGCTTCCGGAGCGTCGCAATGAAGTCCGGCAGGCTGCGCCGCTCCTTCAGCTCCAGGTGGATTTCAAAGTGGTTGGACCGGTCCTTGAGGTAGACCTCCAGGGGCGGCAGCAGAGAGATACAGCAGAGCACCGCGAGGAACAGCACTGCGGCAGCCGTATAGTACCCCGCACCCAGCAGCAGACCGGTGACGCAGCAGCTGAACAGGGCCGCCGCCGTGGTCAGGCCCTTGATCTGGCTCTTGGAGCTGTAGAGCACCGAGGAGGTGCTGATGACCGCTACGGCAAGGACCGTGGCCGCCGCGATGAGGGAATGAGACGTACCGGTCCTAGCAATGAGGAACTGGTCTGTCAGCATGGCTCCGGTCGAGGCCAAGATC
>CALICR010000213.1 GCA_938049125.1 uncultured Clostridia bacterium | reverse complement strand
GACCAGGGCATTCCCGACGACAAGAAGACGAAATTCAACATCTGCGAGAGCATCGGCCGCGTGCTCCTCTCCTTTGAGCAGAAGATCAACGCAAAGCGGCTGCACGTGGAGGTGCAGATGCCGGACAACGGCGTCGGCGTCTTCGCCCAGGAGGATGCCATCACCCAGGTGGTCTACAACCTCATCGACAACGCGGTCAAGTTCTGCAGCGAGGGTGGAAATCTCTATCTCCAGGTGGAATCGGACGGCAGCAAGGCGACGATCAGCGTCGCCAACACCGGCCCGACCATCCCGGAGGAGGAGCTTCCCCTGGTCTTTGACCGCTTCCATAAGACCGACAAGAGCCGCTCCATGGACCGGGACGGCGTCGGCCTTGGGCTGTATATCGTCCGCACCATCGTGGTACAGCACGGGGAGGATATCTCCGTGACGAGCCGCGACGGCGTGACGCGGTTCAGCTTTACGCTCCCGGTCCGATAATTGGAGGTGATCCCATGCGATCCGAACAACGGGATTCCTATGAAAACCAGGAAGCTCCCTACGCCTGTTATTACGGCACCGGCGCGCCGCGCCGCCGCCGGGGCGGCGGAGGCGGCTGGGTGGTCTTCTTCGTGGTGCTGCTGATCCTGACCACGGCGGCGGCCCTCTTCGCGAAGCGCTATGACGTCACGGTCACGAACGACGGCGGCCGCGTCTCCATTTCCGTGCTCCGGAAGGCTCCTGAGACCCGGGAGGCCCTGCCCGACACCGCGCCCCAGGAGGCGGACATGGCGGAGGAGACGGCGGATGCCGAGGAACAGCCGCCTCCGCAGCTGACCGCGGCCCTCGGCACCGGCGCGACGCTGACCATCTCGGACCGGAAGCCCGACGAGGCCCCGGAGGAGACCGAGGCCGGCGCGCTGACGCTCCAGGAAATTTACAAGAAGATGATCCCCAGCACCGTCTCCATCCTGACCCAGACGGCCGGCGGCACCGCTTCGGGCACCGGCATCGTCATGACGGCGGACGGCTATATCATCACAAACGACCACGTGGTGGAGGACGGCGTCAGCTACCTGGTGCTGCTCTCGGACGACAGCCAGTACGACGCGACCCTCGTGGGCGCGGATGCCATCAGCGACCTGGCGGTGCTGAAGATCGACGCCGCGGACCTGACGCCCGCGGAGTTCGGCGACTCCGGCGCGGTGGAGGTGGGCGACACGGTGGTCGCCATCGGCGACCCCCTGGGCATCGAGCTGCGCGGAACCATGACGGACGGCATCATCTCCGCCATCAACCGCGACATCACGACCAACGGCCGTACCATGACGCTGCTTCAGACCAACGCCCAGCTCAACAACGGCAACTCCGGCGGGCCGCTCATCAACGTCTACGGCCAGGTCATCGGCGTCAACACCATGAAGATGGGCTCCTACCGCACGAACTCCGTGGAGGGCCTCGGCTTCGCCATCCCCATCGCCACGGCCAAGCCCATCGTGGACGAGCTGATCGAGAAGGGCTACGTCTCGGGCCGCCCGGCCATCGGCATCCAGGGCGATTCCGTCCCGGCCTACGCCCAGGCCTTCTACCGGATGCCCAACGGCGTCTACGTCTCCTACGTGTTCCCCGGCTCCGACGCGGCGAACCGGGGCCTCCGGGAGGGCGACATCATCGTCGCCATCGACGGCACCGCCGTCTCCTCCATGGATGACCTCAACGCCATCAAAAACCAGCACACCGCCGGCGACACGGTCCAGCTCACCGTCTACCGTGCCGGTCAGACCTACGAGGTCAGCGTCACCCTCATGGACCGCAACGAGGCCGATTAAAGCGCAGAGCGCAGCCCCTGTCACAGAGACAGGGGCTGCTTTTTTGCCCGGTTCAGTCAAACTTCATGCCGAGGCGGCGGAGGTGGGCGGTGAGGGACTGGGCGGCGAGGCCCGTGAAGGCGCCGGTCACGATGCCAGAGGCCAGCAGCAGCGGCAGATAGACGAAGAGGCCCGGCGTCGCGGTGACGGCGACGGCCACAAGAATTTGCCCGAGGTTGTGGACCATGGCCCCAAGGATGCTGACGGCGAAAATTTGACGGTCCGTGGTGATCTTCCGGGCCGGCACCATGACGGCCCAGCTGAGCAGGCCGCCGCCGAGGGAGTAGAGCAGCGCCGACACCTGCCCCGAGAGCAGGCTCCCCAGCACGCAGCGCAGCAGCAGCACCGCCAGCGCGTCCCAGGGCCCCAGCAGACAGAGGGCGAAGAGCGTCACCACGTTGGCAAGGCCCAGCTTGACGCCCGCCACCGGGATGGGCAGCGGAATTTGCGCTTCGACCAAAAAGATCGTCAGCGCCGCCGCCGTCAGCAGTCCCAGAAACACCAACCGCCGCACCCTCATAAAACCCCTCCCTTTTGCCCCATTGTACCGCACCCGGCCCAAAAAGTAAACCGTTCCCGCCCCCGCGTTTCTGTGGCCGAAAACGGGGAAAAAGCGCCCGTCCCTTGGCTCTCCCTTTGGGAGCGCTGTCGCCGCAGGTGACTGAGAGGGCATTTTCGCCTTTGGTGTGGTCCTTGTCCCCGCCCTCTCCGTCCTCGCTTCGCTCGGCCACCTCTCCCAGAGGGAGAGGCAAGGGAGGCCTGCGCGGTACGCCAATGGTGTCTGCAAGTCCCCGTCCCCTCACTCCGAAAGCCGGCGGGGGTCTGGCGTGTACTGAAACAAGGAACGGCGGCAGAAACGCGGTGCTCTTTCGGTGGACAAAAGCGGGGAAAAAGCGCCCGCCCCTTGGCTCTCCCTTTGGGAGCGCTGTCACCGCAGGTGACTGAGAGGGGCAGAAAAAGCGCCCGCCCCATTGGGGCGGGCGCTGGGGTTCCGGGGCTTGCTTAGAAGATGGCGACGACAGCACCGTTGTAGGTGTCGGTGATGTACTGCTTGACGGCGTCGCTCTGCAGGGCCTTGACGAGGGCCTGGGTCTTCTCACTGTTCTCCTCACCG
Source organism: uncultured Clostridia bacterium (assembly GCA_938049125.1). Taxonomy (GTDB): domain Bacteria; phylum Bacillota; class Clostridia; order Oscillospirales; family Oscillospiraceae; genus RGIG3159. Next base: position 6,464 of record CALICR010000213.1, on the reverse strand, counting down.
GCGCGGACGGCGACGATGTTGGCGTAGGTCTGGGCTGCGTCACCCTGGGCGTCCTCGAGGGCCAGGGCATCGGCGGAGTGGAGACCGGCCTGGAGGGCGTAGTTGCCGTTGATGACGGCGATGGTGCCCTCGTCGCTGTTGGCGAGCTGAGAGGGAACGGTGTCGGCCTGGACCGCGGTGATGTTATAGCCGCCGTCGTCCACGATGTCGAGGGTGGTCACGCCCTTGGCGGCGGAGGCGTCGTCGGGCAGCTGGATGAGGCCTTCCTGCTGGAGGAGCAGCAGGGCGCGGGTCTCGTTGGAGTCGTCGGCGGGGATGATGATGGTCGCACCGTCGGCCAGCTCGCTCAGGTCGGTCACGCCGTTGCCGTAGATGCCGAAGGGCTCATAGTGGATGGAGGCGGCGGCGACCAGATCAGTGCCGTTGGATTCGTTGAAGCTGTTGAGGTAGGGGGTATGCTGGAAGTAGTTCGCGTCCAGCTCGCCGTCGGCCAGGGCCGTGTTGGGCAGGACATAGTCGTCGAAGATCTTGATCTGGAGGTCATAGCCCTCAGCGGCAAGGGTACCCTTCACCTGCTCGAGGATCTCGGCATGGGGCGTGGCGCTGGCGCCGACCACCAGGGGGATGAGGTCGCCGGAGGTCTCTTCGGTCTTCGCGGTCTCTTCGGTCTTCGCGGTGTCTTCGGTCTTGGTATCAGCGGTCTCTTCGGCCTTTGCGGTGTCCTCGGTCTTGGTGTCGGCGGTGGTGTCAGCGGCGGCATCGTCCTTCTTGCCGCAGCCGGTCAGGGCGGCCAGGCTGAGGACCAGCGTCAGAGCGAGCAGAACAGCGATCAGTTTTTTCATGGTTAAACTCTCCTTTTTTGATGACAATGGGGTTGTTTTTATGTGAATGAGCGGTTTCATCAGGCCGCGCACATTCGCCGGTATTGGCCGTTGGCCCGGATGTGGGCCGCGAGGTGATAGGTCATGGGCCCGCCTCCTTACTTGCGGATTCGCTTATCGGTGCGGCGCGCGATGAGCATGCCGACCTCCTGAATGACCTGGACGATGATGACGATAAGGATCATGCACACCCAGATCACGTCGGGCTTGGAACGCTGGTGGCCATAGATGATGGCGATCTGGCCGAGGCCGGTGCCGCCGATGGTGGCGGCCATGGCGCTGTAGCCGAGGATGGTGACGGTGGAGATGACGGCCCCGACGATGAGGGAGGGCTTCGCCTCCGGGATCAGCACCTTGGTGACGATGTGGAAATTGGAGGTGCCCATGGCCTGGGCGGCCTCGATGACGCCGGCGTCCACCTCCTTGAGGGAGCTTTCGACCATCCGGGCCACATAGGGCGCGGCGGCGATGACCAGCGTGACGATCATGGCCTTGTTGCCGAGGCTCGTGCCGACCAGGAACTTGGCGACGGGCAGCATGGCGACCATCAGGATGATGAAGGGAATGGAGCGGAAGATGTTGACGAAGACGCTGAGAATTTTGTTGAGCACCGGCAGGGGGTGCAGCCCCTCCTTGTCGGTGACGCAGAGCAGCACGCCCAGCGGCAGGCCGAGGAGGTAGGCGATGACCGTGGGGATCAGCGTCAGGTAGATGGTCTCCCAAACGCCCAGCTGGATCAGGCCCGCGTCCCAGATCTTGTAGAAAATATCAGAAAACATGGCTCACTCCTCCATCCGGTAGGTGTTGTGGTTTTCGTTCAGCCAGGCGATGACGCGGTCGAACTGCCGGGGATCGTCGGGCAGGGCCAGCACGGTGTAGCCGTAGGTCTTGCCCTCAATGAGGCGGGTGTCCGCCGCGAGGATGCTGGCGTGGACCTGACAGGCGAGGATCATATTGGCGATGACGGGGCGCTCGGCGCGCTCGCCGTTGAAGATGAGCCGGATCTTGCGGCCGCCGGAGACGGTCTCCACCGAGGACTGGCTGCCGGGGAGAATCAGCTCCCGGGCGATCCTGGACTGGGGCGAGGTGAAGACGTCGCTCACCTTGCCGGACTCGGCGATGCGGCTCTGGTCGATGACGGCCACGCGGTCACAGATCTGGTCGATGACCCGCATCTCATGGGTGATGACCACGATGGTGACGCCGAGGGTCTTGTTGATCTCCTTGAGGAGGGAGAGGATGGACTGGGTCGTGTTGGGGTCCAGGGCCGAGGTGGCCTCGTCGCAGAGGAGGTAGCGGGGCTTCGTGGCCAGGGCACGGGCGATGGCCACGCGCTGCTTCTGGCCGCCGGAGAGCTGGGCGGGGTAGGCCTTCTCGCGGTCCGCGAGGCCCACGAGGGCCAGCAGCTCCCGGGCCCGCGCCTTGGCCGCCTCCTTGGGGGTCCCGGCGATCTCCAGGGGGTAGCAGACGTTCCGGAGGACGCTGCGCTGCTCCAGCAGGTTGAAGCTCTGGAAGATCATGCCGATGGACCGGCGGGTCTCCAGCAGCTCCCTGCGGCTGAGACGCAGGAGGCTCTTTCCGTCCACCAGCACGTCGCCGGCGGTGGGCCGCTCCAGCAGGTTGATGCAGCGCACCAGCGTGCTCTTGCCCGCGCCGCTCAGGCCGATGATGCCGAAAATTTCGCCGTCCTCGATGGTCAGGCTGATGTCCCGCAGCGCGGTGATGTCGCCGTTTGCGGTCTGGAAGGTCTTGCCGAGGCCCCGAAGTTCGATCATGTTTCTCTCTCCCCCAACACAAAAATAGACCGGAAGCCGCATTGCTTCCGGTCCAAATGATCCGTCAATCATCCGCCCCTTCTCCGGGCGGCACAGGCGTCTATCTGGATATGAAACAAGGCGAGCCGGATTTTTCCGCGCAGCGAACCATGCACATGCCGCTGCGCATGCACATCATCATATCCATCATAAAGCCGTTCACGCGATGCATCCTAGCCCGTCTCCTTTCCTCAATTCTAATTTCTGCGGCCATTATAGCCGCGCAAAAATCGATTGTCAATACACTTTTGCAAGTTTGGGGAAAACCGTGCATCGGACCGGAAGCGAAGTGCCGCGCTTTGTCCGGTTTGCATAAATCATTCAGGCCCGGTGCAGGTCTGCTCGCCCGCATAGGGCAGCTTCCAGACGAAGCGCCCCAGCGCGCAGAGCAGGGCGAAGAGCGCCGTCAGCGAGAGGATCAGCAGCCCCGCGCCGGTGGTCAGCGTCAGGACGCCGTAGCGCTCAATGATGCGGCCGCCGAGGGCTGCGCCCACGACACCGATGAGGGAATGGACCACTGCCGCCAAGGACATGGCGGTGCCTGCGGCGCGCCGATCCACAATCTCGAAGACATAGTTTGCATTGAGACCGTAGTATAAGCCGCCCGCCGCGCCGGTGAGGGTTGTGACGGCCAGCATCCCGCCGAGGCCCGTGAGAGCGGCGTAGGAGAGCTGCTCGAGGCCCACCAGCGTTCCCGAGAGGGTGAGGAGCAGCCAGAGCTGCGTGCCGGTCCGGCGGCGCGGCCGGCGGCAGAGCAGGGCCATGACCATCACCTCTACGGCGGCGCGCCAGCTGCCCACGAGGCCGATATTGCTCCGGGGTGTGCCAATGGCGTCCATGATGTAGCTGAGGTCCAGGTCCACAAGGCCCAGGAAGGTGCAGTAGCCCAGCACCAGCAGGAGATAGATGAGGAAGTAATAGTTCCTCAGTACGAGCCGCAGCGGTGAGACGCCGGTGGAGGCCTTCGCCGTCTCTGCGGCTCCCTGCGTCCGGGGCAGGTCCGGAACGGTCCGCCCGGCCCGGAGGACGACGGCGAACAGCGCGGCGCTCAGCAGGGCGAAGAAGGGCGCACAGGCCCAGCTCGGCAGCACCGGCCCAATAAGCAGGCTGCAAAGCAGCGATACGCATACATGGCCGATGGAGCCGAAGCTGCGCACCCGTCCGTGGGGCAGGCCCATGCGGCTGACTACGTCGCCGGTCCAGGCATCGGACATGGTGGTGGCGGCGCGGACGGTGGTGAGGTTGAAGGCGACGAGCAGGGCGAAGGGGACGATGGCCTTACCCAGCAGCGCACCAGTGACGGGCAGCAGCAGCTTCAGCGGGATGAGGGCCGCAGCGCAGCAAAGCAGAATGCGGCGCGGCGAGGAGGCTTTGTCGCTGAGCACCCCAAGGAAGGGGAGCACGATGAGCCCCAGGCCCGTGCCTGCGGCGGTCATCCAGCCAAGCTCGCCGCTGGTGAAGCCCAGCTCGCGCAGGTAAACGATGCAGAAATTCCAGGAACCGATGGCACCATAGTAGAGAAACAGGACCACGGAGAGGGTCCGAAGGGTGTTGCGGCGTTCCATAACGAGGCCTCCGAGAAGGTGAAGTGAAGGTGGCATGGACTATTATGATTTATTATACCGTCCGGGTGGCCCAAATACAAGGGGCAAGTCCGGCGCAGTTTGGGCGAATGCGGCATTTGGTGGAGAATCTTGACAGAAAGCCTAGATATGATACAATGAGACTGCAAATGCTACCGAGAAGGAGAAATTTTTGATGCATGGACTGCTTGCGTCGATCCTCTATCTGGCGCTGCTGGGCCTGCTGGCCCATCCCGTCGGCCAGGCGCTGCCGCGGCGCTGGTTCCACCCGGACCGGCGGCCCTGGACCCCCTGGAGGTGGGAGGAGAGCGGGGCGCTTTACCGGGCGCTGCGCGTCCGGGACTGGAAGGACAAGGTGCCGGATATGAGCCGCCGCATGGGTGACATGGTAAAGAAGCGGGCCCCGCGCACCGCCGCCGAGGCCGAGGCCGTCCTGCGGGAGACCTGCGTGGCGGAGCTGGTCCACGGGGCGGAGCTTGTGCTCTCCGTGCCGGTGTTCCTTCTGATGCGCAGCCCCTGGGCCATTCTGGTCTACGTCATCTTCAACGGCCTGGGCAACCTGCCGTTTCTCATCATCCAGCGCTACAACCGCCCGCGCCTCGCAGCCATCTGGCGGAAGCTGAAAAAGAGGGAGGAAACGAAATGAAGGCACTGCTGCTGTCCTGCTCCACCGGGGGCGGCCACAACTCCACCGCCGCAGCCATCGGCGCGGTGCTGGAGCGGGAGGGAAATCGCTGGGAAGCCGTCAACGTCCTCGGCTTTCTGCCGCCGTCGGCGGCGGAGTTTATCACGAAGGGCCACGAGTTTTCCTACCGCCATATGCCGAAGCTCTACGGCGTCGGCTACCGCTATGAGGAGAAGCACCCGCCGGTGCGCATGAACCGCCAGATCATCCGCGGCGCGGACCAGCTGGCGGAGGCCATCCGGGACCGGCAGCCCGACGTCATCCTCTGCGTCCACGTCTTCGCCGCTATGATGGTGACGGAGCTGCGCCGCCGGGGCGAGCTGAGCCTGCCCGCCTGCTTCATCGCCACGGACTACACGTGCAGTCCCGGCGTGGGCCAGCTGGACGTGGACCGCTTCCTCATCCCCCACGCGGCGCTGCGGGACGAGTTCATCGCTGCCGGGGTGCCCGCAGACCGCATCGAGGCGGCGGGTCTGCCGGTGCGGCCCGAATTCACGGAGCACCGGGACCGGGCGGCCCTGCGCCGGAGCCTCGGCGTGCCGGAGGGCGGGCGGCTCCTCGTCATGGCGGGCGGCAGCATGGGCTGCGGCCCCATCCCGCAGATCGCAGGCTTGCTGGCCCCACGGCTTCGGCCGGAGGACCGGCTCATGGTGGTCTGCGGCAGCAACCGGAGCATGTACCGGCGGCTGGCGGCGGTGTTCCGCCGAAGCAAGAAGGTCCGCATCCTGGGCTATACCAAGGACATGGCGCGCCTCGTCTGCGCGGCGGATCTGCTCATCACCAAGGCGGGCGGCCTGAGCACCACCGAGGCCGTGGCCGCGGGCACGCCGCTGCTCTACATCAACGCCGTGCCCGGCTGCGAGAGCCGGAACCTCCAGTTTATGACGTCCCGGGGCTACGCCGCCGCGGGCCGGTCGGGCCTCGAGGTCGCCGTCCGCGCCGTCAAGCTCCTGGAGGAGCCCGCAGGCCTTGAAGCCATGGTGGCCCGCCGCACCGGTGCGTTCCCCGAACACGCCGCCGAAGCCGTCTGCCGCATCGCCGCCGAGCTGGCGGAGCATAACTGAATCGCCCCCGCAGACAACGCGGCCCCGGACCATCCCGGGGCCGCGTTTTTTTATCAGCCCCGCCCCTTGGCTCTCCCTTTGGGAGAGCTGTCACCGCAGGTGACTGAGAGGGCTATTCCGCCTTTGGTGGGGGCATTGTCGCAGCCCTCCCTCTCCGTCCTCGCTTCGCTCGGCCACCTCAGCGGGAGAGGCAAGGGATGCCCGCAGGGCGGGCATACACGCGGAAAGATAAAGAACCGGCCGGAACCAGTTGGTTCCGGCCGGGGTGCGTTTGGGGTGCGGAGAAATTACATCAGGGGCTCCATCTCGAGGACCGGGTGACCCTTTTCGGTCAGCCAGTTGTAGAGCTCTTCCATGTCGGTGGTGACGGTCTCGTCGGCGATCATGTCGGAGAAGTTGTCGATGCCGTAGAGCTCCTTGGCGGACTCGTTGATGCG
>CALICR010000212.1 GCA_938049125.1 uncultured Clostridia bacterium | reverse complement strand
TTTCCTACATCAGGGGGTGTTTTGTCTATTGTCCGTTTTTACTGGGCCTGTTCACGAACCCGGCGGAGGGATTTCTTTATGAGATAAACATGGCGTCGCCGAAGCTGAAGAAGCGGTAGCGCTCCTGGACGGCTGTGCGGTAGGCGTTCAGGACGTGCTCGCGTCCGGCAAAGGCAGAGACCAGCATGACCAGGGTGCTCTCGGGCAGGTGGAAATTCGTCACCAGGGCGTCCATGGCCTTGAAGCGGTAGCCCGGGTAGATGAAAATGTCCGTCCAGCCGCTGGTCTCGCGGAAGCGGCCCTGCGCGTCGGCGAAGGACTCCAGCGTCCGGCAGGACGTGGTGCCGACGCAGACGATGCGCCCGCCCTGCTCCTTGGTCCGGTTCAGAAGCTCCGCCGTCTCCGCGGAGATCATGCAGAACTCGGCGTGCATATGGTGGTCCGTGATCTCCTCGGCCTTGACGGGCCGGAAGGTCCCGAGGCCGACGTGGAGCGTCACGTAGGCGATGGACACGCCCTTGGCGGCGATCTGCTCCAGCAGCCCCTTCGTGAAGTGAAGGCCCGCCGTTGGGGCCGCGGCGGAGCCGTTGACCCGGGAGTAGACGGTCTGGTAGCGCTCCCCGTCCTCCAGCTCCTCCTTGATGTAGGGCGGCAGGGGCATTTTGCCCAGCTGCTCGAGAATTTCAAGGAAAATGCCCTGATAGTGGAACCGGATGAGCCGGTTTCCGGTGTCCAGGGCCTCCAGCACCGTCGCGGTCAGCGCGCCGTCGCCGAAGGACAACTCCGTGCCCGCCTTGGTCTTGCGGCCAGGCTTTGTCAGGCATTCCCAGACGCCGTCGCCCTTGTCCTTGAGCAGCAGCACCTCCACGGCGCCGCCCGAGGGCACCCGGTGGCCCAGCAGCCGCGCGGGCAGCACCCGGGAATCGTTGAGGACCAGGCAGTCGCCCGGCCGCAGATAGTCCGGCAGATCAAAAAAATGGCGGTGCTCCAGGGCGCCGGTCTCCCGGTCCAGCACCATCAGCCGGGAACCGTCCCGCCGCTCCAACGGCGTCTGGGCGATAAGCTCCTCGGGCAGATCATAGTAAAAATCACTGGTTTTCAAGCAAACGACCTCTTTTCCGGCTCCATTATATCGGTTCCCGGCCGGAAATGCAACCGCCTTTCGCACGGTTTTTCCCCGCGGCCATAGAATGGGGAAGGAAAGGAGCGATTTTTCATGAAACAGCCCGTTTTCACCGGGACCTGCACCGCCGTCGTCACGCCCTTCACGGACCGCGGCGTCAACTATGACGTGCTGGCCGCCCTGCTGGACCGCCAGCTTGCCGCCGGGGTCGAGGCCGTGGTCCTCTGCGGCACCACCGGCGAGGCCGCCGCCATGACCGAGGCGGAGCAGCTTGCCGTCATCCGCTGGGGCGCGGACTATCTCCGGGGCCGCATGACCGTCATCGCCGGGACCGGCAGCAACTGCACCACCCACGCCGTGGACCTCAGCCGCGCCGCCGAGGAGGCCGGGGCCGACGCCGTGCTCGTGGTGACGCCCTACTACAATAAGGCCACGCCCCGGGGCCTCATCCTGCACTACACCGCCGTGGCCGATGCCGTGGGCATCCCGGTCATCGCCTACAACGTGCCGTCCCGCACCGGCGTGGACCTGCCGCTCTCGGTCTGCGAGGCCCTGAGCGCCCACCCGAACATCAATGGCGTCAAGGAGGCCTCCGGCGACCTCGCCAAAATTTCCCGCATCCTGGGCCGCTTCGGCGAGGACTTCCACGTCTGGTCCGGCAACGACGACCAGAACGTGCCCATCCTCTCCCTCGGCGGCCAGGGCGTCATCTCCGTGCTCTCCAATGTCTGCCCCGGCGAAGTACATGACATGGTATCCGCCGCGCACCGCGGCGACTTCAGGGCGGCGGCGGCGGAGCAGAACCGCCTGATGCCGCTCATCGACGCGCTGTTCTGCGAGGTGAACCCCATCCCGGTCAAGGCGGCGCTGGACCTCCTGGGCTTCGACGTGGGCACGCCGCGGCTCCCGCTCTGTCCCATGGAGCCGGAGCACCTTAGCCGCCTCCGCGCCGCCCTCCGCAGCTGCCTTGGTTAACCGGCGGACGCCGCCAGGGTCAGCAGCGCCTCCGCCGTCATGCCCGTCTCCGCCGCCAGCGAATAGGCATAGCCGTCCCGCTGCCAGAGTGCCAGCAGGAAGCCCGTCCCATCGCCCTTCAGCGTCACGGCGCTCCCGTCCGCCAGCGCCGCGGTCTCCTCTGCGGTGAAGCCCCGGTAGTCGCCGGAATTGTCCTCACTGCCGAGGGATTTGCGGAGCGTCAGCCGCTGCTCCGCGCCGGTGTAGGTGATCTCTGCGATCTCCCCGAAGAGGTCGAGGTAGCTCGTCTCCTCCGGCGCAAAGGACAAATCGGTCAGGTCCGCGATGGGGAAGCCCATCCGCGCGGAAAGCTCCGACGCCGAGGCGCATTCGGTGATGTCCGTCACGGGGGCCTGCACCTCCGGCTCCCCTGCGTGCCCCGGCAGCAGGCGCGGCAGCGTCAGCGCGCCGGTGAGCAGGAGTAGAAAGCAGGCCGCCGCGGCCAGCCAGGAACGCGCCGCGCGCCGCCGCGCTTGGCGCACCCGGACGGTCCGGAGCACCCGCCCGCGCAGCTCTGCGGTGACGGTGATGTGCTCCATCACTTCCCGGTAGGAATCGGCCAAAGTCATACGCCTCCTTCAAGATCTCCCGCAGCTTCTCGCGTCCGCGCCGCAGGTCGGAGCGGACGCTGCTCTCGTTCCGCCCGAGAATCTTTGCGATCTCCGCCGTGGAATAGCCCTCCTCGTAGTAGAGGTGAATGGCCTCCCGCTGGGCCGTGGGCAGGGATTTCACCGCGTCCCAGACGAAGGAAAGGTCCTCCCGCTGCGCGGCGCAGAGGGTCTCGTTCAGCTCGTCCGCCGCCCGGAGGCGGTTGTAGTCGATGCGGTTCCTGCTGAGGTTCGCCGCCACGCGCAGAAGCCAGGCCTTCTCGTGCGCCGGGCTTTCGAGTCGCGGCTTCGCGTCCAGATAGCGGAGCACCGTGTCCTGCAAGATCTCCTCCGCGTCGCCCCGATCGTGCAGATAGGACCAGGCAAGGCGCAGGATCGCGTTTCCGTAGGTGTCCAGCAGCCGCTCCGCCGCGGCCTCGTCGGCCTCCCTCGTCTGCGCCCGGTCCGCCGGGCGCAGGGCGCGGACCGCAGCCCACAGCACCGCGCCCAGCCGCCGCAGGTCCGCACCGGGCAGGACCACCCGTGGAAACGCCGGCGCGCGCATCGCATTCATTTCCGCATCCGCCCTTTCGTCGCTCCCCGCTTTCCACGGGGGTGTCTCGTTCAGTGCATCGACGCCGCCAGTGCCAGGACCGCGTCCTCGGCCATACCATTACAGGTGATGGAGTAGGCATAGTCGCCGTCGGTCCAGATCGCCGTCATCACGAGGCCGTCATTGCCGCGGAGCGTCACGGTTACGCCATCCAGCTCCGCCGTGTGCTCGTCCGAGTAGCTGTTGTAGTCGCCGCTGATGTCCTCGCTGCCCGGGGCCTTGCGGAGCCGCACCTCCACACTGTTCTCCGTTGGATCTGTGGACTCAACGTCCTCCGTGTCGTCCGCGCCCGGGTAGATGACCTCGATCATCTCGTGCCCGATGGCGTCGATATAGCGGGTGCCGTCATAGCCCTCGACCGCGTCCGGCACGGTGAAGTCGAAGCCCGCCAGGGCCTCCGCGTCCGCCAGCGTGCTGCATTCGACCCAGGGATTCGGGATTTGGGTCGTCTCCCCGTCCAGTACTTCCGGTCCCGTCTTTTCCGCTGTCTTTCCGCCGCAGGCGGCCAGGGACAGCACCATCATCAGTGCAAGCACATACGCAAACAGTCTTTTCATCGTGATCCATTCCTTTTCTGTGATTTTTCGCGGTCCCTCGGACCGTTTCACCTTAGATACAGCTGAGAGCGCCGGAATGTTGCACCTCTGGAAAAATTTTTTTGAAGAAACCCCCGCCGGAGGGTCTGAACTGCTCCAGTTTGTGCGGACAGCACAAAAAGCCCCCCATGTAGGCGATAT
>CALICR010000211.1 GCA_938049125.1 uncultured Clostridia bacterium | reverse complement strand
TGGCGGGCACGCTCTCGGAGCTCATCGCCCAGTCGAGCCACATCTTCATCATGGGCCACCAGAACGCCGACCTCGACTCCCTCGGCGGCGCGGTGGGCGTGGCGGCCATCTGCCGCAAGCGCGGCAAAAGGGCCAACATCGTCATCGATTTCAAGCAGAACGCCGTCGGCCTGCTGCTGGAGCGGCTCACCGCTGTGCCGGAGTATAAGGACTGCTTCATCACCGGCGAGAATGCCCTCATCATGGCCGACGCCAAGAGCCTGCTCATCGTCGTGGACACGAACCGCCCCGACCAGGTGCAGTACCGGCCCCTGCTGGACTCCATGCCCCGGGTCGTGGTCATCGACCACCACCGCAGGGCTGCGGACTACATCGATCCGGTGGTGCTGAACCTCCACGAGCCGTCGTCCTCCTCGACGGCGGAGCTGGTGGCGGAGCTGCTGCAATACGCCGTGGACCCCTCGGACGTGCTGCCCGAAGAGGCCCTGGCCCTCATGGCCGGCATCGTGCTCGACACGAAGCACTTCTCCGTCCGCACCAGCGGCCGGACCTTTGAGGCCGCCGCCTTCCTCAAGCGGCTGGGCGCGGACCCCATGGAGGTCAAGCGCATGATGCAGAACGACTTCGCCTCCACGGTGGAGCGCTACCAGATCGTCCAGAAGGCCCGCATCTACCGGGGCAACATCGCCATCTCGGTGCTGGACCAGGAGGTGACGCGGGTCATCGCGGCCCAGGCCGCCGACGAGCTGGTCAACATCTCCAACATCGCAGCCTCCTTTGTGCTTTTCCCGACGAAGGAGCGGATCATCATTTCCGCCCGGTCCATCGGCGACGCCAACGTCCAGGTCATCCTGGAGGCCCTGGGCGGCGGCGGCAACCCGGCCACGGCCGGCGCGCAGATCCCCAGCCGGGATATGAGCGCGGTCGTGGAGCGGCTCATCCATTCCATCAACCACTTCTATGAAGAGATGTCCGATTCGGACGAACGCTGAATTCTGAAAGGAGCATTCCCATGAAGGTTATTTTACAGCAGGACGTGCGCGGCAAGGGCAAGCGCGGCCAGATGATCGAGGTCGCCGAGGGCTACGGGCGCAACTACCTTCTGCCCCGCAAGCTGGCCGTCGAGGCCACGGCAGACAACGTCAACACCATGCGCATGAACGACAAGGCCCTGGCCGAGCGCCAGGCCAAGGAGCGCGCCGAGGCCGTGGAGATCTCCAAGCGCCTGCGCGAGATCACCGTCACCGTGGCCTGCAAGGGCGGCGGGGCCGGGCGGCTCTTCGGCTCCGTCACCTCCCAGGAGGTGGCCGACAGCCTCAAGGCCCAGACGGGCATCGAGATCGACCGCCGCAAGATCGTCCTCACGGAGCCGATCAAGACCGTCGGTCAGTTCACGGTCAAGTGCAAGCTGGGCTACGAGATCACCGGAGACCTCCGGCTGAACGTCGTCGAGCAGTGATCCCTGCCGGGCCGGAGGCCCGGGCATCATCGGAACGGAGGAGATCCCAATGGCAATCGAAGCGGAGGCGCTGCTGAACCGGCAGGTGCCCCAGGCCCTGGAGGCGGAGCAGTCCGTGCTGGGCGCCATGCTCATCGACAGCCGCTGCGTGGCTTCGGTGGTGGGCGTGCTGCGGCCCGAGGACTTCTATCTCCAGCAGAACCGCGACATCTTCGAGACGATCTACTCCATGTTCAACTTCTCCGAGGCCATCGACCCGGTGACGGTGCTGAACAAGATGAAGGAGCGGGGCGTCTACGACGAGCAGACCACCTCCTCCTACCTCATGCAGCTCATGGAGGTCACGCCCACCGCGGCCAACGTGCTGGACTACGCGGCCATCGTCCGGGACAAGTCGCTGCTGCGCGGCATCTCCCAGGCGGGCAGCGACATCGTCGAGATGGTCCGCGCCGAGGAGGGCAGCGCCTCCAGCATCCTGGAGGGCGCGGAGAAGAAAATTTATGCCCTGCGCAAGGGCGCGTCCGCCGAAGGGCTGGAGCACATCGGCACCGTGCTCGTCAAGGTCTTCGACCGGCTGGCTGAGCTGGCCCGGCTGGACCAGGACTTCCCCGGCATCTCCACGGGCCTGCGGGACCTGGACCGGAAGATCAACGGCCTCAACAAGTCGGATCTCGTGCTGCTGGCCGCCCGTCCGGCCATGGGCAAGACGGCGCTGGCCCTCAATATGGCGCTTCACGCCGCCAAGCACACGGGGAAGACCGTCGTGTTCTTCTCGCTGGAGATGTCCCGGGAGCAGCTGGCGCTGCGCCTCATCGCCAACGAGAGCTTTGTGGACAACCAAAAATTAGTAACGGGCCGTCTCAGCGAGGAGGAGTGGGGCAAGATCAGCCTGGCCTCCTCGGCGCTGAGCCAGACGGACCTGCGCATCGACGACAACCCGTCCATCACCGTGGCGGAGATGAACGCCAAGTGCCGCCGCCTCGACAACCTTGGCCTTGTCTTTGTGGACTACCTGCAATTGATGACTGCCGCAGAGGCGGGCCGCCGGGCCGAAAACCGCGTCACCGTGGTCAGTGAAATTTCCCGGGCCCTCAAGATCATGGCCAAGGAGCTGAACGTGCCCGTGGTGTGCCTGAGTCAGCTGTCCCGTGCCAACGAGAGCCGCCCGGACAAGCGGCCCATGCTCTCGGACCTCCGCGAGTCCGGCGCCATCGAGCAGGACGCCGACGAGGTCATGTTCCTCTACCGCGACGAATACTATCATCCGGACACCGAGGAGAAGAACGTGGCCGAGGTCATCGTCTCCAAGAACCGCCACGGCGAGACCGGTACGGTCAAGCTCCAGTGGATCCCCCAGTACGGCACCTTCGCCGACCGGGAGTGGAAGCACGATGGAGGCTGAGGTCCTCCGGTTCGTCCGGGCGCAGGACCTGCTGCCGCCCGGGAGCCGCGTCACCTGCGCCGTGTCCGGCGGGGCCGACTCCATGGCGCTGCTGCGCTGCCTCCTCGCCCTGCGGGAGCCGCTGGGCCTTACGGTGGAGGCGGCCCATTTCAACCACCTGCTCCGGGGCGAAGCCTCCGACGGGGACGAGGCCTTCGTCCGGGACCGGTGCCGCGCCTGGGGCGTGCCGCTCCGGGTGGGCCGCGGCGACGCCGCCGCGGCGGCGAAAGCAAAGGGCTGCTCGCTGGAGACGGCGGCGCGGGAGCTGCGCTATGCGTTCCTGCTGGAGGCCTCCGGCCTCATCGCCACGGCGCACCAGGCCGACGACAACGCCGAGACCGTGCTCATGAATCTGCTGCGCGGCGCGGGCGCGCGGGGCCTCGCGGGCATCCCGCCCCGGCGGGACCGCATCGTCCGGCCCCTGCTCTGCGTCACCCGGGCGGACGTGCTGCGCTATCTTCGGGAGACGGGCACGCCCTGGCGGGAGGATGCCTCCAACGCGGTAGATGACTGCCGCCGCAACCGCATCCGGCACCACGTGCTGCCGCTGCTGCGGGCGGAGAACCCCGGCGTATCCCGGGCGATCCTGACCGCCGGCCTGCACCTGCGGGCCGAGGATGAATGGATGGCCGAGGAGGCCGCTGCCGCCGAGGAACGAGCGAGGCGGCCCGGCGGCTGGGATGCCGCGGCACTGCGGGCGCTGCCGGATGCGCTGCTGCGCCGGGTCCTGCTTGCGCTGCTGCGTGCGAGCGGCGAGGCCGACAGCACCCACACCGAGGCCGTGCTCCGGCTGCTGCGCGCCGGAACGTCCGGGCGCACGGGCCTCCCGGGCCGCCGGACGGCGGCGGTGCGCGGCGGCCTGCTGCGCATCACGGGGCCGGACCGGCCGGCGCCGCTGGGCATCTACCCCCTGCGCGTCCCGGGGCGGACGGAAATTCCGGCGCTTTCGCTCACCGTCGACTGTTTTTTTCTGCCGCCGGGCGAGAAATTTTCCAAAATGAGCGACACAATTCTCCTGAATTATGATATGATAGGGGAAAATCTCTGTGTGCGGGGCCGCCGGACCGGCGACGCCGTCACGCTGCCCGGCGGGCATCGGACGCTCAAGCGCCTGATGATCGACCGGAACATTCCCGCCGAGGTGCGGGACCGGGTGCCGGTGCTGGCCTGCGAGGGCCGGGTGCTGGCGGTCCGGGGCCTGTGCGTCAGCCGGGACTGCCTGCCGCAGGCGGACACCGCCGTCCTGGCGGTACGGTTTCAAGACAGATAGAAAAAGAGGAGTGGGGCACCATGATGCAGGAAATTGAGAGAGTTCTGATTTCGGAGGAGGCGCTTCAGGCGCGCATCCAGGAGCTGGGCCGGGAGCTGGCCCGGGACTATGAGGGCAAGTGCCCCGTGTTCGTGGGCGTGCTCAAGGGCGTCATCCTGTTCTTCGCTGATATGATCCGCGCGACGCCGATCCGCAGTCAGATCGACCTGATGGCGGTCTCGTCCTACGGCGCGGGCACCGAGTCCACGGGCAGGATCGTGCTGAAAAAGGACGTGAGCCTGGACCTGAGGGGCCGCCACGTCGTCATCCTCGAGGACATCATCGACTCGGGCCTGACGCTGAAGTACACCGTGGAGCACCTGAAGGAGATGGAGCCCGCCTCCCTGAAGATCTGCACGCTGCTGGACAAGCCCGCCCGCCGTACCGTGGAGGTCAACGCCGACTACATCGGCTTCACGATTCCCAACGAGTTCGTCGTGGGCTACGGCCTCGATTACAACGACTACTACCGGAACCTGCCCTTCATCGGCGTCCTGAAGCCGGAGGTCTACGAGCACTGAGGACGCGCGGGCCGGGACTGCGCCCGGACGACTGTGAGGAGATACGAATTTGAACCGAACTGCAAAGCCTTTTAATTTACTCTTTCTCATCCTGCTCTGCGGCGGGCTCCTGCTGCTGCTCTACTCGCTGTCTCTGGGTGCGCAGAAGACGGCGGTGCCCTATTCGGAGGCCGTCTCGCTCTTTGAGAACGAACAGGTCGAGTCCTTCTCCACCAAGGACGGTGTACTGAGCATGACGCTCCGCAAGCCCTATGAGGGACAGACGGAGGTCACCTGCACGCTGGAGAGCGCCGAGGTCTTCCGCGAGGATCTTGGCGACCTCGTCCGGGAGCAGGCCGAGAGGGGCATCCTGACGGAGTACACCTACGAGCCGGACACGAAGCAGTCCTGGGTCGTTACGGCGCTGCCCTATCTGGCACTGATCGCCGGGATGGCGCTGCTGTGGTTCTTTATGATGAACCGGATGAACGGCAGCAACCCCATGGCCAAATTCGGCAAGGCCAACGCCCGGGTGGGCGTCCAGTCGGACAAGAAGGTGACCTTCGACGACGTGGCCGGCGCCGACGAGGAGAAGGAGGAGCTCCAGGAGCTGGTGGACTTTCTCCGGGACCCGGAGAAGTACACGGCCCTCGGCGCGCGCATCCCCAAGGGCGTGCTGCTCGTCGGCCCTCCGGGCACCGGCAAGACGCTCATGGCCCGCGCAGTCGCGGGCGAGGCAGGCGTGCAGTTTCTGTCCATTTCGGGCTCCGACTTTGTGGAGATGTATGTGGGCGTCGGCGCGAGCCGCGTCCGTGACCTCTTTGACACCGCGAAAAAGCTGGCTCCGGCCATCGTGTTCATCGACGAGATCGACGCCGTCGGCCGCCGCCGCGGCGCGGGCATGGGCGGCGGACACGACGAGCGGGAGCAGACGCTGAACCAGCTCCTGGTGGAGATGGACGGCTTCGGACAGAACGAGGGCGTCATCGTCATGGCGGCCACGAACCGCAAGGACATCCTTGACCCGGCGCTGCTGCGCCCGGGCCGCTTCGACCGGCAAATTTATGTCGGCCGTCCCGACGAGAAGGGCCGCGAGGCCATCCTCCGGGTCCACGCCAAGGATAAGCCCCTGGCGGACAACGTGGACCTCCGGGTCGTGGCCCAGTCCACCAGCGGCCTGACCGGCGCGGACCTCGCCAACCTCCTCAACGAGGGCGCGCTGCTGGCGGCCCGGGAGAACCGGCCCGTCATCTGCATGGACGACCTCGAGGAGGCGCTGATGAAGGTCATCTACGGCCCCCAGAAGCGCAGCCGCGTGGTGACGGCCCATGAGCGCCGTCTGACGGCCTACCACGAGGCGGGCCACGCCATCGCCATGTACTGCCTGCCCACCTGCGATCCGGTCCATCAGATCACCATCATCCCCCGCGGCCCCACGGGCGGCATGACCGTCAGCCTGCCGGAGCACGACAGCCTCTACGCCTCCCGCAACGAGATGTTCGAGACCATCGTGTCCTTCCTGGGCGGACGCATCGCCGAGGACCTGGAGTTTGGCGACATCACCACCGGCGCGTCCAACGACATCCAGCGCGCCACGGGCCTCGCCCGGGACATGGTCGCCAAGTACGGCATGAGCCCGCGGCTGGGCACCGTGTCCTACGAGAAGGACGGCGAGATCTTCGTCGGCCGGGACTATGAGAAGACCAAGTCCTACTCCGAGCGCGTGGCCGGGGAGATCGACGAGGAGACCAAGGCCGTCGTGGACGAGGCCTACGACAAGTGCCGGGCCATCCTTGAGGCGCACCGCGAGCAGCTGCGCCAGGTGGCCGAGTTCCTGCTGGCCCACGGCACCATGAGCCGCGACCAGTTCGAGGCCTGCATGGAGGGCCGCGCTATCCCGGAGCAGGCGTCCTCGACGCTCTTCGACCGCGCCCCCGCCGCCCAGGAGACGGAGCAGCCGGAAGAAAACGCATAAGCCCTGCGAAGCAGGAGAAGACCGGGCCGGAGGAATTGCCTCCGACCCGGCTTTTTGCTGCCGTCCGAACACGGTACAGGGCGCAGAGAGACGCGCCGTCATCACGGCGCGCCGGAGCGGCAGAATGCGCAAAAAATCGCCCGTTGGAGCAGTCCAACGGGCGGTTTCCTGTCTTGTGCGGTCTTCTGTCAGGTCTTCTTTTCAAAGCGCTGGCCGCAGCGGGGGCACTTGATGCTGATCCGGCCCTTGCCCCGGGGGACGCGCACGGTCTGCCCGCAGGAGGGACAGGCATAGTAGCGGTTCTGCCGGTCCGTGAAGAGCTTCTTGAAGCGGCTGTAGGCCGCGGCCTCCCGCTGCCGCGCGGCGATGTTGCGGGAGAGCATCCGGTAGATGACCCAGAACAGCAGGACGTAGGAGAAGATCACCAGGAACCCTAGCCCCTGCACATAGCTGCCCAGCAGGCTGAGCAGCAGCCCGGCGCAGAGGAGCAAAAGGTTCAGCCGGTCCGTTCCGTACCGGCCGTACATAAATCTGCGGAGCCAGTCTCCGATCCTTCGAAACACGTCGATCCCTCCAACATTCTTGCTGCATTTCATTATACTGCGTTTTTTTCGTTTTACAACAAGGGAGGGGAATTGTTTACGGATTGTTTAGATTTGCAGGATTTTGGCGGTCCGGGGGTGGCCGCAGGGGAAAATCCGCAGCGGTCCGCCCGGTCGTCTCCGGGTCTGCTCCGCGGCTCCGGCGGCGCGGAAGAGATGCAGGCGGCGGCCCAAAAAACGCCCGGCCCGGCCTGCTGGCCGCGCCGGACGCCTGAGACCGTCCGCTCCGGGGACGGCCGATTTCATCTGGTCACGGGGAACCCTGCACCCCGCGGCGGGAACGCTGCGTCCTCAGTCGAACCAGGCGACGGCCCGGGCGGGCGCGCCGTCGCTCCCCTCCCATTTGAGCGGGAAGCAGCCGAACCAGAACAGCTCGCTGCCGCAGAGCGTCAGATTCTTCAGGTTTTCGATGTTCAGCATCTCAGTCTCCGAGAAAAGACGGCGGTGGCGGGGCAGCGCGGCGTCCGCGATGGGGTCCAGGCCGATGACATCGAAACCGATGCCCTTATAATTCCCGGAAATCACATAGGAGAGGACCTCGTCATCCAGGCAGGGATAGTCGCCGAAGTAGGCCTCGGTGCCCCAGCGGGTGTCCCAGCCAAGGCAGAAGAGCAGAAACTCGGCGTCCCGCAGCTTCTCGCCGTAGGGCTGAAGCTGCGCCATGGTGATGGCCTCGCCCTCCCGGAGCATCCGGCAGTCGATGACCAGTGCGCGCCCGAGAAACTGCGCGGCGGGATAGCGGTCCAGCGTGCGCGCCCCGGCGAAGAGGTGGGCGGGCGGGTCGATGTGCGTGCCCGTATGGCTGTACATCCGGAGAAGCGTCTCCTGGAAACCGTCGGCGGCATAGGTGTTCGCGGTGGTCAGCTCCGGCGGCTCCGTGCCGGGATAGACGGGCATCTCCGCCCGGATGGTGTGCGTGAGATCGAGGACCTTCATGCGTCTGCTCCTTTCACTTTGCGCCGTAGGCGTCGTAGCCGGAGCGGCGGGAGCCGCCGTAGCTGCCGTAGCCGTAACGGTTCGCGGTGTGGGATGTGCCGTTGAGCACGTAGCCGATGAGATTGGCGTGGTTGTCCGCGAGGGACTGGAGGCTGGCGAGGATCTCGCCCCGGTGGGCGAAGTCCTCCCGGACCACGTAGACCACGCCGTCGGCCAGCCGGACGAAGGCGCTGGCGTCGGCCAGCAGGCCGATGGGCGGGGTGTCGATGATGACGTAGTCGGCCTCGGTGCGCAGGACCGCGAGGATCTTCTGGATGCGCGCGGAGCGCAGCAGCTTCGAGGGCGCGGCCACCTTGGTGCTGCTGCCCAGCAGCCGGAGCGTCGTGCCCGGAACCTCGGTGAGGCAGGCGCGGGGATCGGCGTCATTGGACGCAAGCAGCTCCGGCAGTCCGCGGCTCTTGCCGCGCAGGCCGAAGAAGGCGTGGAGCGATTCGGCACGCATATCCGCATCCACGAGGATGACCCGGGACCCGGCCTGGGCCAGCGCCAGGGCCAGATTGGCGGAGATGGTGGACTTGCCCTCGGCGGGGACGGTGCTGGTGACGAGGATGGTCTGGCAGCCGCCGCCGGTGGTGCGGTGCAGCAGCCGGGTCCGCAGGGTGCGGATGGACTCGGCGTAGCCCGCGGGCAGATTGCCGCTCAGCAGCGAGGGGCCGCGGGAACTGTTGGTGCGCCGCCGCTGGGGAATGGCGGGCACCATGCTCAGGCAGGTGAGGCTCGAATAGCGCTTCATCTCCTCGGCGGAGTGGATGGTCTGGCGCAGCTGGGCCAAAAGGCCGATGAGGAGCAGAGCGAGGAGGCCGCCGCGGATGGCGCCGTGGAGTGCCGCACCGCGCCAGGACGGGCTGTTGACCGGCTGGGTGGGCACGCTCGGCTCCTCCAGCAGGGTGATCTCCGTGCCGCCGACCACCAGGGAGGCCAGCTTCGGGTAGCACTTGATGACGGCCATCAGCGTGTCATAGGCGGCCTGGGGGTCGCTGCTGGTGACGGTCAGGCGGAAGAGGTTGGAGTCGGCGATGATCTCCGGCGTGACGCTGCCCGCCATGGAGCCGGAGCCCAGCTCCTGCTGGATCAGCTCCCGCATGGCGTCGGTGTTGATGATCTCGGAGAAGGTGCTGATGACCTGCCGGGTGGCGCTCGCGTCGTAGTAGGACGTCTGGTTCAGGATGTCCACCGAGGAGCTGTAGCCCGCGGAGACGGAGAGCACCGCCTCGGCCTGGTAGTAGGGCGAATAGGAGCGGTAGGCCCGGTAGCCGGACAGCGCGCCCAGCGCTGCCGCGGCGAGGATGACGAAGTAAAAGGTCCGCCGGAAGAGGTAGAAGAAATTCTTGAGGATCAGGAAAATGTCAACGCCGGAATCCTGGCGCTCGTCCAGAGAATCGCTCACGATTTTCCCCTCCTTTCCTTCGGCTGGGCGGAGGCATTGCCGCCGCTGTAGTTCCAGTAGTTCCCGTATTTGCCGTACTTACCGTATTTTCCGTACTTCCCGTAGCCGCCGTAGCCGTAGGAATAGGTGCCGGAGGAGGCGAGGGCTTCGGGCAGCAGCGTCCGCATATCGTTGAGGACGACGCCCAGGAACTGGGAATGGCTGATGCGGAGCGTGTCCACTGCGTCATTGACGGCGGGGGCGGGCGTGATGCCCTGGCGTACCGCCAGCACCGAGGTGTCGCTGAGGTCCGCCAGCAGCTCGGCGTCGGAGAAGAGGCCGAGCGGCGGCGTGTCGATGAGGATGAAGCTGAACACCTGCCGCAGCTGGTCCAGGAAGCCTGTGAACACGCCGCTGGTGAGGAATTCCGAGGGGTTCTTCATCTTGTTCGGCGAGTAGAGGGCGTAGAGGCCGTTTGACGCGTTGCGGGCCAGGCAGAGGCGGTAGGGGCCGGAGGTGTACTCCTTCTCCACCTTCCAGGGGCCTGCGTCCTTCTTCCTGGGCTGGAATCGGGAGGCCTTGCGCAGGTCGCCGTCCACGATGAGCACGGCGTTGTGCCGCGGGGCCAGGGAGAGGGCGGTGTTCTCCACGAGGAGCGACTTGCCCTCATGCTCCGTCACGCTGGTGAAGAGGAAGACGTTGCGGCCCGTGTCCTGGCGCTGCTGCTCCAGCCGGGCGCGCAGGCGGTGGACCGATTCGGTGAAGGCGAAGCTGACCGTGGGCTCCGTGATGCGCAGGGCGCGGCGGCGGTTCCGATTGCCGGAGCGCTCGTGGGGGATGACGGCCAGCAGGGACGCGTCCAGCTTGCGCCGGGCCGCTGTCTCGTTCTGGACCGTGTCCGCCTGGACGCACTGGCAGAAGAGGTAGAGGACCATCAGGCCCGCGCCGAGGAGGGCGGCCATCTTCTTGGCCTGCGGGGCCGAAACGGGCAGGTTCGAGACCTGGGAGATGCTCGGGGCACTGAGGATGTTGATGACGGCGTCGCCGAACATGGGCTTTGTCAGCTCGGCATAGTGGTTCATGATGGCGTTCAGCACCAGGAAGGACTGCCGCGCCGTCGGGGCCGTGACGGAGACGGTGATGAGGTTCGTATTTTCGGTGTTCGACGCGGAGATGTCGCCGGAAAAGCTCGAAAGTCCGGCGGCGGCCACGACCTTCTCCCGCATGAGGCCGCTCTTCAGCAGCTCCGTGAAGGAGGCGGCCACGCTGTTGGCCGCGGAGGCATCCATGGAGGAGGCCGAGTAGGAGGACTTGGAGGCCACCACGAAGGTGACCCGGGCGGTGTACTTCGGCTGGAAGTAGAGCGTCAGCGCGATGCCCGCGGCCAGAAAGAAGAGCAGCGCACTCAGCGCGATCATGTAGCAGTTCCGCAGGAGCCATTTGAGGATGCAGTAGGGCTCCAGCTCCGCCCAGCGGAAGGGAACTCGTTTTTCGTCCATACGCAGCCCTCCTTTACGCGCCGACCACAACGGTCAGAATGGCGGTCGCGGTCCGGCCCTGCTCGTTTTCATAGGTGTAGTAGACCTCGTAGACCCCGGCGTTCGCAGTGGAGACGCCGGAGCGGACCTCCACGGCGGAGGTGTCCCGGGACGGAGCGTCCGAGGCCGTCTCCTGGACCGACTCCAGGTAACGCTTCGGGTCAAAGGCGGCGTTCAGGTCCAGGTAGATGAGCTGGTCCGTGAGGTTGATGACCGGGTCCTGGGATGTGACGGTGCGGATCTGCACCGTCAGGGGCAGCGTCACCGTGTCGCCCATGCTGTTGGTGACGATGACGTTGATGCGGTAGTTGCCCTCGAGGTAGGTGTTGAGCGCGTCCGTGGAGAGGCGGATGGCGTCGGTGAGGTCACCGTCCAGCACGTCCGTGGCCGTGAGGCGGTCCTGCAATTTGACGGAGCCGCCCACGGGGAAGATCAGCTGCTCGCTCAGGGCGAAGCGCGGGCTTTCGTAGTCGGAGTAGACCAGGGTGCGCGAGGCGACGCCCATGTTGTCCGAGGAGTCGAAGACGATGTAGCTGACCTTGGCGGTGCTGCCGTCGATGAGCTGGGAGACGCTGCGGACCATGACCTCCGCGGAGAGATCGCCGTCGCGGTCGTCGCTGGCGCGGACGCCGGTCAGGAGGGCGCTGCGGTCGTCCCGGACGCTGAGCGTCAGCGTGTCGCTGTCAAAGGAGAGGATGGGGGGCGTCCGGTCCGTCATCAGGCGGTCCCGGACCTGGAGCCAGCCGTAGGCGGCGGCGGCCAGGATGGTCAGCACGACCAGGGAGATCTTCATGGCTTTCATAGGCTACCTCAAAATTCGTCCGGGCGGACGATGTCGCGGTCGCGGAGGATCCGCGCGGGATTTTCGGAGAACAAAAGCTTGGCGTAGGCCGGGGAGCAGCGGAGGGCCACCGCCCGGAGGGCGGCGGAGAGGTCCGGCGTCCGGACGTCGGGCCGGTGGGCGTCGCTGGCCACCACGTGGGCCAGGCCCTCCCGGAGCAGGAAGTCGGCGGTCTCCTCGGGCCGCGGGCCGAAGCGGCCCAGGATGCTGGCCTTATTGAGCTGGAGCAGCACGCCGCTGCGGAACCACCGCCGGAGCTGCTGCGGCTCCCGCTGCACGGCGTCGTAGCGCTCCGGGTGGGCGATGATGGGCCGCAGCCCGGCGTCCAGGACCCGGGCGGCGGAGCGCTCCATGTGGGCGAGCGGAGCGTCGAAGTCGAATTCGATGAGCAGATAGCGGGAGTCGGCCAGGGGCAGGACGCCGCCTGTCTCCAGCAGGCCGGGGAGCCCGCCGCGGCAGAGCAGCTCCATGCCGGGACAGAGCGTCACCGGGACCGCCTCCCGGCGGAGCAGGCCGCCCAGGGCCTCGGTCAGCCGCCGGATGCGCAGGATGCGGGCGGGGAGGTCCGGGTCGTCGCTCTGACAGTGGGGGGTGCAGGCGATGTGGTCCGTGCCGTGGGCCGCGGCGATCCGGGCCATCTCCGCCGACATGGCGGGGGACTCGGAGCCGTCGTCCAGACCGGGCAGGATGTGACAGTGCAGGTCGGTCATTGGCGGGGTCTCCATTGGGGCGCGGGCACGCGGCCCGCCGAGCAGATTTACATTCTATTATAGCACAGACCTACCGCGGCTTGCAAGGCCGCCGGAGGCCGTCCGCCCGCATTTTCAGACGCTTTTCCGGACAAAAATGCCCGGCAGAGCCGTTCTGCCGGGCGAAAGGATACATGGGGTTCAGCCGCGCCGCAGACGGCGGGCGAGGAGCAGCGCGCCGGAGGCACAGAGGACAGTCAGAACCAGCACGGCCCAAGGGAGCAGCGCGGTCCGTGCGGCGGGGGCGGAGACGGTCTGGGACTGGGCACGGTCTGCGGGGGCGGCAGGCAGCTTTTCGGCAGGGCGCTCCTCCGCAGGCGGCTCGGCGGGCGTTTCGACGGCGGCCTGGATGGGCGTGGGGGCCGCAGGCTCCGCGGGCGCGGTGCCGTCCTCCCGGAGGCCGCAGCGGGTGCAGAGGCCGTCGCTGCCGATGCGGTGGCCGAGGTTGCCGACCTTCTGGGTCACGCGGTACTCGCAGCCGGGGTTCGTGCAGGAGAAGGTCATGACGCCGATGGTGGTGCAGGTGGGCTCCACGGTCAGCGTGCCGCTGTCCAGCCGGTGCTCCGCGCAGGCCGCGGCGGCGGGGACCGTCCACAGCAGCGCTGTGAGCAGCACCGCGGCCAGCGCCGCGGCACACCGTGTTCTCTGGTTCGGCAATGCGCACCCTCTCCTTTACATAACAACAGACCGGCGCAACATCTTGTGGAAAACGCCGGAGCTTCACTTCCATATTTAGTATACCCGGCGGCGGGGAAATGTCAAGGAGAAAGCGCCCGGATCGCGGCGCTTTTTTTCGCATCCCGTCGAAGCGGCGCGGCGGAGGAGCGAATTTACAATCCGTTCACGAAAATCCATTGAAAAGCGGCGCGGGGCATGGTAAACTAACCCCTAGAGTCAGATTATCCGGCTGCGCCGGAGGAAAGTGAGTAAGAAGCATGAACTGTAACCATTGCGGTGCCCCGCTGAACGGGGACGAGACGGTCTGCCCGGCCTGCGGCCAGACTGTGGAAACGCCGGAACCCGCGCCGGTCCAGCCGGAGACCGAGAGCCAGGAGCCGGAGACCGCGGAAGCGCCGGCGGAAGAAACTGCGGAAGCGCCGGCGGAAGAAACTGCGGAAGAAACTGCGGAAGAGACCGCGGCTCCTGAGGAGACCACCGCGGCGGAGCCCGCCCCCGAGACCCCGGAGGAGACGCCCGCCCCGGCCAAGAAGAAGACCAATGTGTCCCTGATCGTCCTGCTGGCGCTGGCCGCCGCGGCCGTCGTGCTGCTGGTGGTCCTGCTGGTGCAGCGCGGCGCGAATAAGACCACCGCCGCCGAGCCGGAGGAGAGCCAGACCGAGACCGCCGGCGAGACCGCGACGGATGCCGCGGACACCTCCGGCGAGACCGGCACGGATGCCGCGGACACCTCCGGCGAGACCGCTGCCGCCGAGGAGGAGCCCTTCGTGCCCTCCGTGTCCTATGTCCACCCCGAGGAGGACTACTTCACCGACGAGGTGCTGGACACCGTCATCGCCACCTGCGGCGACAGCACGCTGACGAACCGCACGCTGGCCTTCTACTACTGGCGCGAGTACTATTCCTTTGTAAATATGTACAGCTCCTATCTCTCCTATATCATGGACCCGAGCGCCCGGCTGGACACCCAGGCCTATTCGGACGACCAGTCCTGGGACCAGCTGTTCATGGACGCGGCGCTGAACACCTATGAGACCTGCGCCGCTGCTGCGACAAAGGCCCGTCAGGCGGGCTTTGAGCTGAGCGATGACGACAAGGCTGCCCTGGAGGGCCTGGCCGAGAGCATCGGGACCACCGCGGCCCAGTACGGCTTCGAATCCGCCGACGACTACCTCGCCAAGAGCTTCGGCCCCTACTGCACCATGGAGGCCTATCAGGCGTTCATGGAGGAGTATATCCTGGCTGCGTCCTACCTGAACGCCGAGCTGGACGGGCAGACCGTCACCGACGAGGACCTCGAGAACTACTTCGCCGAGAACGCCGAGGAGTACGCCGACGCGGGCATCGAGAAGGACGACACCTCCATGGTCAATGTCCGCCACATCCTGATCCAGCCCGAGAGCGTGGACCTCAAGGAGGGTGACGAGGGCTACGACGAGGCGGTCCAGGCCGCCAAGGACGCCGCCAAGCAGAAGGCCGAGGACATCTACGCCGAATGGCAGGCGGGCGACAAGACCGAGGACTCCTTCGCGGCCCTGGCCCAGGAGTATTCCTCCGACGGCTCCGCGTCGGACGGCGGCCTCATCGAGGAGATCTACCCCGGCCAGACCGTGGACGCCTTCGACGCCTGGTGCTTCGACGCGAGCCGCCAGCCCGGCGACACGGACATCGTGGAGACCCAGTACGGCTATCATATCATCTACTTTGTGGGCGAATGCGGCGAATCCCACTGGCACAGCGTGGTCAGCTCCGACTATGCGGGCACCCGCTACAATCAGCTGTGCGAGGACATCAAGGCGGAGTTCCCCGTCGAGGCAGACCTGAGCAAGGCCGCGGTCTATCCCACGAACCTTGCCTGAGACCTGCGCGGAGGGACGACATGAAAAAAATGCTGTTCTTCATCAATCCGAATGCCGGGCACTCCGGCATCCGGACGCAGCTCCTTTCGATTTTACAGATCTTTTGCAGTGCGGGCTACGACGTGCGGGTCTACACCACCTCCGGTCCCCGGGAGATCACCCGGGTCATCGAGGCCGAGGGCGCGAACTACGACATCATCGTCTCCTCCGGCGGCGACGGCACGCTGAACGAGACCGTGGCGGGCCTGCTCCGGCTGGAGCATCCGCCGCTGCTGGGCTACATCCCGGCGGGCACGGTCAACGACGTGGCGGCGTCCCTGGGCCTGCCCATGGACACGCTGGAGGCCGCGCGGAACGTGGTCGGCGGCGAGCCCATGGACCTGGACGTCGGGACGCTGAACGGCCGGGCCTACGCCTATGTGGCCGCCTTCGGCGCCTTCACGGAGGTGTCCTATGCCACGCCCCAGGACGCCAAAAAGCTGCTGGGCCGCCTGGCCTACCTGCTGGCGGGCGTCAAGTCCCTGGGCGAGATCAAGCCCATCCACGCCCGGGTCATCGCCGACGGCGTGGACGAGGAGGACGACTTCGTCTTCGGCATGGTGTGCAGCACCAAGTCCGTGGGCGGCTTCCGCCCCGCGAACGTCCGGGAGCTGGGCATCTCGCTCAACGACGGCCTCTCCGAGGCGGTGTTCGTCCGGGACATCAAGAACCTGCTGGACTTCAACGAGGTGGCGGGCCAGGTGCTCCGCATCGACTTCAGCGACCCGAAGCGCTTCCTCTATTTCCAGGCGGACCAGGTTCGCGTGGAGTTTGAGAGGGACGTGGCCTGGACCGTGGACGGCGAGGCCGGCGGCCTCTTCCACACGGCCATGCTCCAGAATCACTGCCGCGCCATCCGCGTCCTGGTGCCGAAGGCCTGAACAGAAAAATTTCCAAGCGCCCGGCGGGAGACCCCGCCGGGCGCTTCTCTGCGCCGGAACAGCGCGGCACTTTCAATTTGGAAAAGTTCGCAAAATGGAATGTATCTGTTGAAAAAGCCATGGTTTCATAAAAAATAGATTGCAATTTCACCGGGCACTGGTATAATAGAACAAAAATCGCGGCCCGGGAGGCCGCATCGATGGAGGAATCGTACATGAACGTGCTTGCATCATCCGTGATCTATGAAAATCCCCTGCCGCAGCTTCGGAGCCGTCAGAGCGCCTTCCCCTTCCTCTGCGAGCTTCCCGGCGGCATGCTGCTGGCGTCGCACGCCATCGGAGAGGCCTTCGAGAGCGTGGACGGCACGACCTATCTCTCCCGCAGCGAGGACGGCGGCCGGACCTGGAGCGCGCCGGTGCCCATGTTCGACAAGGGCGGCTTCGGCTGCCCCGTGACGGACTACGCCAAGGTGACGCTTCTGCCGGACGGGCGGCTCGCCGCCCTGGGCTACGGCTACCTGCGGCCGGACCCGGCGCTGCCCGAGGGGAACCCGGAGACCGGCGGCCTGCTGGACGATGTGCTGTTCTGGTCCGTCTCGGAGGACGGGGGCCGCAGCTGGGGCCCGATGACGGAGATCCCCTGCGCCTGGGACCGCCACGTGGAGGCCTCCGCGCCGCTGACGGTGCTGCGCAGCGGCAGCTGGGTGACGCCCATCACCGGCTTCCCCCGCTGGGACGGGACCATGACGGCCCGGCGCTGCGGCCGCCTCCTGCGGACGGACGACGGCGGGAGGACCTGGAACGACGACGCCGTCTGTATGGACTTCCCAAGCGGCGACGTCACCTGCTATGAGCAGCGGCTCTGCCAGCTGGCCTCCGGGACCATCGTGTGCATCGGCTGGAACGAGGACACGGCGACCGGCGCGCGGCTGGAGAATCACTATACCTTTTCCTGCGACGGCGGACGGACCTTCTCCGCGCCCCGGAGCACCGGCGTGCTGGGCCAGGCGTCGTCGGTCTGCGCGCTGGACGGCGAGCGGCTGCTGGCGCTCCACGCCGTGCGCCGGGACACGGACCGGCCCGGCATTTACGGCTGCATCGTCGATTTCTCGGAGAAGACCTGGCGGATCGAGGAGAAGGCCCTGGTCTGGGAGCCGGTCACGCCCATGCTGAAAAACGCGAAGATGGCGGAGATCTTCTCGTTCCTGAAATTCGGCCAGCCCGGCGCGATCCGCCTGGCGGACGGGGACGTGCTGATGTCCCACTGGTGCGCCGAGGACGGACAGTATAAGACGGTGGCGACGCGCATCGCGCTCTGAGCCGCCGCATTGCGGCGAGGCCGCCTGCCTTCTGGCAGGCGGCTTTTTTTGACCTGCCCGAGGTCCGGCGCACAGGATGCTCGCACCGGCGGAAAGCTTTTACAATTTATTCACAAACGCCGCTTGACAATCCCGGAATGCGGGATTATACTACGTTTAGCACTTGAGGAAATGGAGTGCTAAAACGCGAGGTGAGAAATTCATGGAGCTGACAGAGCGGAAAAAGAAAATTCTGCGGGCCATCGTGGAAAGCTACATCAAGGCGGCGGAGCCCGTGGGCTCCAAGGCCATCGCGGCCATGCCGGACATGAACTTCTCCTCGGCTACGATCCGGAACGAAATGGCGGACCTCACCGCCATGGGCTATCTGGAGCAGCCCCACACCTCGGCGGGGCGCGTCCCCTCCCCGGCGGGCTACCGGCTCTACATCGACGAGCTGATGCAGGACTACCGCCTGTCCGTGGACGAGACCCACAGCCTCAATGAGGCCATGACCTCGCGGCTTCAGGAGTTCGACAGCGCCATCTCCCAGATGGGCAAGCTGGTCTCCCAGATGACGAACCTCCCGGCCTACGCCGTGGCGTCCCGCAAGGGCGCGGCGACGGTGCGGCAGTTCGATCTCATCACGGCGGGCAGCGGCAGCTTCATCCTGGTGGTCATGACCAGCAGCGAGGAGGTCCGCAACAAGCTCATCAAGCTCCCGCTCGAT
Source organism: uncultured Clostridia bacterium (assembly GCA_938049125.1). Taxonomy (GTDB): domain Bacteria; phylum Bacillota; class Clostridia; order Oscillospirales; family Oscillospiraceae; genus RGIG3159. The sequence goes on along the minus strand of CALICR010000211.1, from coordinate 2,568 downwards.
GTGACGGAGCAGGACCTGAAGCTTCTCTCCGCAGTGCTGAACGCCAGTCTGACGGAGCTTCGCGCGGAGGAATTCACACCGGAGCTGCTCGCACGCGTCCAGCGCAGCGCAGGCGCGGCGGCGAGCCTGGTGCCCGTGGTCGTGGACTTTGCCACCCACGTGCTCCAGCAGCAGGAAAGGGACGAGGTTTATCTGACCGGACAGGCCAAGCTCCTGAACCAGCCGGAATACCAGGACGTCTCCAAGGCCCAGCAGGTGCTTTCGGATCTGGATGAGGAGATCATCTCGAACCTGCCGGCACTGGCGGACCCGAATCAGCCGGTGCAGATCCTGGTCGGGCCGGAGAACGTCGCCAAGGAGCTGAAGGACACCAGCGTCGTCATGACGCGGTTTGACATCGGCGACGGGATGCAGGGCATGATCGGCGTAGTCGGCCCCACAAGAATGGATTACGCACAGGTGACGGCCCGGCTCAGCTACTTTGCCGAGAGCCTGGCCAAGCGCTTTGGCAAGCAGGAGCTTCCTCCTGCAAAAGAAGAGAATAAGGAGGAATCCTGAATATGGCAGAAGAAGAAAAGGTAGAGACCGCAAAGGAGGCCCCGGAGACGGAGCAGCCCGAGGCGGCCCCCGAGGCCGCGCCCCAGACGGAGCAGCCGAAGGAAGAGACCAAGAAAGAAAAGAAAAAGAGAAAGACCGAGCGCGAGGAGCTGGAAACGCTCCGCCAGCAGCTCGGCGAGGAGAAGGACAAATACCTGCGGCTGGCCGCGGAGTACGACAACTACCGCAAGCGCAGCCAGAAGGAAAAGGATCATATCTACAGCGACGGCGTGGCGGATACGCTGACGAAGTTCCTCCCGGTCTATGACAACCTGGAGCGGGCCATGCAGCAGGCCACCGCCGACGAGGCCTACAAGAAGGGCGTAGAGATGATCATGAACGCCATGACCGAGACGCTGAACAAATGCGGCGTCGAGCCCTTCGGGGCGGCGGGCGAGTCCTTCGATCCCTCGATGCACAACGCGGTGATGCACGTGGAGGACGAAAGCCTCGGCGAGAACGTCATCGAGTCCGTGTTCCAGAAGGGCTTCCGGATCGGCGACAAGGTCGTCCGGTTCGCCATGGTCCGCGTCGCAAACTGAGCGGATCAAAATAAATTTGTAAAATCTGACCCATTGATATAGTAGGAGGTATAAATTATGTCTAAGATTATCGGTATCGACCTTGGTACGACCAATTCCTGTGTTGCCGTCATGGAAGGCGGCGAGCCTGTTGTCATTGCGAATGCGGAAGGCAACCGCACCACTCCGTCCGTTGTGGCGTTCTCCAAGACCGGCGAGCGCATGGTCGGCCAGGTGGCAAAGCGCCAGGCCGTCACGAACCACGAGCGCACCATTTCGTCCATCAAGCGCCACATGGGCGAGAACTATAAGGTGAAGATCGACGACAAGCAGTACACCCCGCAGGAGATCTCCGCGATGATCCTTCAGAAGCTGAAGGCGGACGCCGAGGCGTATTTGGGCGGCCCCGTCACCGAAGCCGTCATCACCGTCCCCGCGTACTTCAACGATGCCCAGCGTCAGGCGACCAAGGACGCCGGCAAGATTGCGGGCCTTGATGTCAAGCGTATCATCAACGAGCCGACGGCAGCCGCGCTGGCCTACGGCATCGATAAGGAATCCGACCAGAAGATCATGGTCTACGACCTGGGCGGCGGCACCTTCGATGTGTCCATCCTGGACATCGGTGACGGCGTCATCGAGGTCCTGGCCACCAACGGCAACACCCGCCTCGGCGGCGACGACTTCGACGAGTGCATCATCCACTACCTGGTGGACGAATTCAAGAAGGCTGAGGGCATCGACCTGAGCGGCGACAAGGTCGCCATGCAGCGCCTGAAGGAGGCGGCCGAGAAGGCGAAGATCGAGCTGTCCGGCGTCACCTCCTCCAACATCAACCTGCCCTATATCACCGCCGACGCCACCGGCCCGAAGCACCTGGACGTCACCCTGACCCGGGCGAAGTTCAATGAGCTGACCGCCCACCTGGTCGAGGCCACCATGACCCCGGTCAAGCAGGCCCTGTCCGACGCAGGCCTGAGCGCCTCCGATCTGAGCAAGGTCCTGCTGGTCGGCGGTTCCACCCGGATTCCTGCCGTCCAGGAGGCCGTCAAGAAGATGACCGGCAAGGAAGGCTTCAAGGGCATCAACCCCGATGAGTGCGTGGCCGTGGGCGCTGCCATCCAGGGCGGCGTGCTGGGCGGCGACGTGAAGGGCGTCCTGCTCCTCGACGTGACCCCGCTGTCCCTCGGCATCGAGACCATGGGCGGCGTGTTCACCCGTCTGATCGACCGCAACACCACCATCCCCACCAAGAAGAGCCAGATCTTCTCCACCGCCGCCGACGGCCAGACCTCCGTTGAGGTCCACGTGCTCCAGGGCGAGCGCGAGATGGCGGCCTACAATAAGACGCTGGGCAAGTTCCAGCTCACCGGTATCGCTCCCGCGCCCCGCGGTGTGCCGCAGATCGAGGTCACCTTCGACATCGACGCCAACGGCATCGTGAACGTGT
>CALICR010000210.1 GCA_938049125.1 uncultured Clostridia bacterium | reverse complement strand
CGGAACCGAGGGCGACGGCCTCCGGGACGGCACCATCCGGCACTGCGACTACACGGTCCGCATCCCCATGACCCACGGCGTCGATTCTCTCAATGTCGCCGCCGCCAGTGCCGTTGCCTTCTACCAGCTGGCCCTGCTGGCCAAATGAGCGAGCGATCCCCCGCGGCCTTCCGGACCGCGGGGGATCGCTGTTATGTCTGTGTGTCCGGCAGCAGGCAGGTCATGTATTTCTTCCTCTCGGAAAAGCCCATCGATTCATAGAGCCGCACGGCCTGCGCATTCTCTGAGAGCACCTTTAGCTCGATCACGCCCGCATGCTGCGCCTCGGCAAAGCGGTGGAACTCCCGGAGCAGCAGCCGGGCGATTCCCCGGTTCCGGAATGCCTCCTCGACGTACAGCGCATCCAGCACCGCGACGGGGCGGCGGCACATCTTCGGGATGTCGAATACATACCCGTACACATAGCCCACGATCTCGCCGTTCTCCTCCGCCACGAAGGCCTTGCGGTCCTCCTGCTCCAGCTGCCGGGCATAGTTGTTCTCTACGGTGAACGACTCGCATAAATTGGGGTCATATTGGACCTCGTCCCGGATCAGCTTCGATAAAAGTGCATCCAGCGCCCCGCAATCCTCTTTTTTTGCTTCCCGAATCTGCATCTCCTTGCTCCTCTCTGAATCTCATTCCAGCTTCTCGCCGCAGTGTGGGCAGAAGCGTGCGCCCGTCCGGCCAATAAATTTCCCGCATTCCGGGCACGTTCCGAACACGATCCAGACCACCGCGCCCGCCAGCGCGAGCGCGCCGCCCAGCAGGATCACCGCCCCGCTCCGCAGCGCGGCCCCGACGAAAAACAGAACGCCCATCAGCGCGCAGCCGATCAGCAGCACTGTGCGGGCCTTTTTATACGTCATCTTTGGCTCCCCCTTCCGGGTCTTTTTCTCAGCATACCACACCCTTCGAAAAAAATCCACAGAAAAAGCGCCCGGACAGATCGTCCGGGCGTTTCCTGTATCCGGCTGTTACGGCTCGCTGTCCGGGGAGAGGTACTCGGCCATGAGGTCGAGGACGGCCTGGCTGCCGCCGGAGGCCTCCTCCGCCGCGGCCCGGAATTCCTTCGTCGTCACCTCGCGGAACATATGGTCCTGATACCATGTTTTGAGGAATGCGTCGAAGGTATCCGCACCCATGGCCTGGCGCAGCTTCCAGAGGAAGACGGGGCCGTTCTTGTAGGCCGCATAGGTGTAGCCCACCAGGAAGCTCTGCTCGTTCGGGTCCGTGTAATCCGTGGCGCTCAGGTCGATGTACTCCATGGGCTGCTCCCGGGCAAGGCCGTCCACCCGGGCCTGGAGCTCCTCCTCCGTGGAGCCGGTGTAGGCCTGATAGACCAGCTCGCCGTAGACCGCGAAGCTCTCGTCCAGCCAGGCCTCCCGGAACTGGTCGTTGCCCACCACGGCGTAGAACCACTCGTGGGCCACCTCATGGGCCACGTCCCACTGGAGGTTCGTCTTCGGGTCGCCGCTTGCGCCCTCGCCGACCTCGTACTGGAGCTCGTAGGCAAAGGTATCCGTGATGCGGACCATGCCGGGGTACTCCATGCCGCCGTAGTTGTAGGCCGCGGCGACCACGTCCAGCTCCCCGTAGGGATAATTGCCCCAGGCCTCCGTGAAGGCCGCCACGGCGTCCACCGCCGCCTGGAGCGAGACCTCGCCCTGCTGCCGCGTACCCTCCGTGCCGTCGGCGATGTACCAGCTGTTGATGGTGACGCCGCAGGACTGGGCCGTCAGCACCTCGTAGCAGTTTCCGGCGATGACGGCGAAATCGCGGACGTTCTCCGCCGTGAGGGTCCAGGTGCCGTCCGGGTTCTTCGTCTCGTCACCGGTGGAGGCCACGGCGTAGTCCGCCGGGAGCGTCAGCGTCATCTCATAGCTGCCGCAGGGTGAGAAGAAGCACTCGCCGTCCGTGAAGTAGGGCGCCTCATTCCAGCCATCCGCCAGGTACTCCGCCAGCACCGGATAGGCCTGGGAGAGGCAGATGGTGCGCCAGGTGTCCGCATTGCCCCCGGTGTTGGAATCACCGGCGGTGAACCAGCTGAACCGCTGGCCGCCGGAGGGCACCACCGTCTCAAAGTCTACGGTGACCGACGTGCGCGCGCCGGGCTGGAGCGGCTCCGCCAGCGTCACATAGACCACGGACCGGTCCTCCTGCACCGCCGTCTCCAGCGTGCGGCCCGCCGCGTCCGTGACGCCGCGGATACTGCCCTCGGTGGAGTAGCGGCCATCCAGCGACAGCATGTCCTCCTCGATGAGGTTGGCCACGGCGTAGTCCCGCAGGCAGATGCGGTCCCAGACGTCCTCGCTGGTGTTCGTGAAGGTGATGACCGCCGTCTCCGTCAGCACCACCTCGCCGTCGTCCTTGGTGGAGGCGGGGATGTCCAGCGCCGCGGTCAGACGGTAGTCGGGCTGGAGCGGCACCGGCTCCGACGGCGTGTCGGCGGGCGTATCCTCCGCCGGCTCCGCGGTATCCGTCGTACCGGTCTCCGCCGTCTCCGGCGCTGAGGCAGGGTCCTCGTCGGCGGGCTGGGGGTCGAGGGCAACGGGCAGCGGCTCCGCGGGCTTCATGCCGCAGCCGCAGAGGCTCACCAGCACGGCAAGCACCAGTGCAAAGCAAAGTACGGTTTTCATCTTTCTAAAACTCCTTTCGGACCGTCCGCCCCTGGGCGGCAGGATCCAGGTATTCAGGTATAGCGCCGGGGCACCGCCGGGGACACCAGCACCGGCGTCTGGGGGATGCACACCCGGTCGCCGACGGCGCAGGGCACGCCGGTGACGTCGATAGCCGTGTGGGTCAGGCCGGGGCAGCCCAGCACGGGCACCTCCCAGCCCCCGATGGAGACCCGGCGGTGCAGCGACCGGAGGAACGACCGGAAGCCGCAGCAGCGCCGCAGGAAAGCCCCGTCGGCGGTCCCGGCGTCCACGATGGCCACGTCCGTATCCCGGTGGAGCCGCGCGCCGCCGTAGCCCACCCGGCTGCCCCGGGGCAGGCGGCGCACGGTGCAGATGCGGGCCGTCAGTTCCGCCGAGGGTTCCAGGCCCTCATACCGGCCTGTCAGGCCGGTGCCGATGCGGACCGCATCGAGCCGGTAGCACGGGTCCATGGCCGTGGATGTGGCGGCGATGTGCCGGAGGCCGATGTCATAATCCTGGAGCTCGTCCAGGACGCCCGCAAAGGCCGCGAACTGCTCCGCCGCCGCCGCGGGACTGGAAAAGTGGGAGAAAATGCCCGTCACACGGACGTGGGGCAGCGTGAAGACAGCCTTCATGTCCTCTGTCTCGCCGGGCAGGAAGCCGAAGCGGCCGAAGCCGGTGTCCACCAGGATGTGGACCCGGGCCGGGAGGCCGGTCTCCTCGATGGCGCGGGCCTGGTCCAGGCTCTCCACGGCCAGGATCACGTCCCGCTCCGCCAGACGCCGCAGCAGCTCCGGCTCGTGGACGCAGGAGAGCAGGAGCACGTCGGCCCCGTCGCCGCTGAGGCGCAGCGCCTCCTCGGGCGTGCTGCACGCGAAGAGGGTGACGCCCGCCCGGCACAGGAGCCTCTGGACCTGCTGCATCCCGAGGCCGTAGGCATTGTCCTTCAGCACCGGGATCACCGGCCCCTGCTCCGCAAAGCGGCGGTAATTTCGCAGCACGGCCTCCAGATTCACGGTCAGCTCTGCCATTTTGATTCGTTCCCTTCTGCCGCCGTCCCCGCGGGACTGCGCCGGTCTCTCCCGGGGGGCAAATGCACAGCGCCCTCTCAGGATGAACCTATCCTAACAGGGCGCTGAAACACATCCGTATCGAATCCGCATCAAAACTGCATCATGCCAATTTTCCGGCGTTGAGGGTGAACCAGCCCTCGCCGCCCCGCAGCTCCAGCTTGGCATAGTTGTCGCCGTCCGTCACCGGATAGATCCTCTGGTAGCTGCCGCTGTCCGTCGGCTCGGCGTAGGTCTCCGGATCCTCCGTCCACTCCAGCCCGATGCCGTCGGTGTCGCAGAAGCCGTAGACCACCATCTCTGTCCAGGTGGCAAGGTCCCGGCCCTCCTTCCCGCTCGTGCCGTTGTGGTAGCTCATGGCCAGGGGCAGGGCCTCCTCGTCGTCGAGGTAGATGCGCAGCTCGTTGCCGTCCGCATCCTGGAACAGCACCTCCCAGAAGAGAAAGGCGGTGAGGTCCCGGGAGGCCAGGATGGCCGTCTGCTGGCTCTGCTCCGCCGTATCCGTGTCAAGGAGCTGGACACCGTAGTTGTTCTGGACGACATCGAGCAGCCGCCAGCAGGCTGCGGACAGCGTCGCCGCCGTCTGGTGCTGGCCGACGCCCACGTAGAGCAGGCTGACGTCCGATGCGCTCAGCATGGCGATCTTTTCCACGGTGACGAGGCCCGAGGACGTGTTGAGGTCCACCTGCTCGATGCCCGAGAGAGACTCCCGGTACATGTATCTGTCCTCCATCTGGACCGTCAGCCGCGGCAGCAGCAGGCCCACCAGCAGCGCCGCCGGGATCAGCAGCAGCGCAAGGGTCTTTTTCATTCTTTCTCTCCCATTTCCGTGTCAGCGGACCGCGTTCACCTGGAACCAGTCCGTTCCGGCCTCCAGCCGCAGCGTGCAGGTCTTATCGCCGTCCGACAGCGTGACCGTATCCTCGACGGTGCCGGACTTTGCCAACTCCTCCAGCTCTGAGGCCATCTCTCCGTTCAGCGCCGGGATCTCCATGCCCTCGGCAGAGGCCGCCGCCAGTACCTCCCAGATCGCGTAGACACGCTCCGCCTCCGCGCCTTCGGGCCAGAGCCAATCACTGGACCGGGCGATGACGTAGGTCGCCGCATAGGCAAAATAGATTGCCGACCCCGGCTCCGCGCCGCCGGGGCAGCGGATGCCCAGCAGCGCGCCGCTCTCGTCGTCCAGGAAGAAGTAGCATCGACTGTCGGCCCCGTCGGTCAGGCAGACCTCCCAGAGCAGGAAGGCCCGGTCCCCGGCGGAGACGAGGAGGGCCGTCTGACTCTCCCTTTGTACGTCGGTCCGGTCCCCCAGGGGGACGCCCGCCTCCTCCATCATGAGGAACACGTTCTCACAGACGTTTTCGAGGGACAGCGCCGTCTGGTGCCAGGCGACGCCCACGTCCATGACCTGGACGTCCGGCTCCGTCATCAGCGCCAGCTTTTCCACATTGGTGAGGCCGGAGCTGTCGGACAGGTCGACCTGCTGGACCTCGGCGCTCTCTTCATCCTCCTCGGTGCGCGTATCCTGAAGGCGGATCGCCAGCAGCGGCAGCCCGAAGCCCAGCGTCAGCGCCCCCGCCGCCAGCAGGAGCACCGCGAGCCAGCGCCTCATGCCCGTCCTCCCCGGAGCGTCACGCTCACGCAGGTGCCGACGCCCTCGCGGCTCTGGAACTGGATGTCGCCCCGGTGCAGCTCCACGATCCGGCGGCAGAGCGCCAGGCCGAGGCCCGCGCCGCCCTGGGCCCGGGACCGGGACTTGTCCACGCGGTAGAAGGCCTCGGTGACGCGGTTCAGCGCCGCCTCGGGCATCCCGCGGCCGTTGTCCACCACCTGAAGGCGGCAGCCGTCCTCGATGATCTCGCACTGGAGCAGGATATGCCCGCCGTGATCCAACGCCTTGCGGGCGTTGTCCATGAGGTTATAGAGCAGGGATTTGAAGAGGTCCGGCTCCAGCAGGCAGCTGCCCTTCTCGCAGCGGCAGGTCAGAGAGATCTGCTGCTGCTTCAAGATAGGATGGAACTCCCGGGCCGTGGCCTCGATGAGCGTCTTGGGGCTGCACGCCTGCATGGGCAGGTCCTCCTTCTCCAGCACCAGCAGGTCCAGGAGCTTGAGGCTCAGGCTCTCCAGCCGCTTGCCCTCGGAAAAGACGTAGTTGGCCGCGTCCCGCCGGTCCTGCTCGGACAGCTCCTGGCTGCGCAGCAGGTCGGCGTAGCCGATGATGGACGTCATGGGCGTCTTGAGCTCGTGGGCGAAGCTGCCCATGAACTCCTCCTGGCGCTCCATGGAGGCCTTCATGTCGTCCATGCTCTTTTCCAGCTTGTCGGCCATGACGTTGAACTCGGCGCTCAGCCGCCCGACCTCGTCGCCGGAGGTGACGCGCACCCGGCTTTTCAGATTTCCCTCGGCCAGCTCCCGGGAGACCCGGGTCAGTGCCCGGAGCGGCGCGGTCAGCCAGGTGCACAGCAGGAAGCTCAGCACGGTCCCGACCAGCACCACCGCGAGGAATGTCCCGCGGTAGATGACGATCTGGGCCTCCCGCTGGTCGTAGATGGAGGAGATGTCGTAGGACGCCTTGAGCTGGAGGTCCGTGAGGCCGGAGCCGATGGTGCAGGAGATCAGGATGCGCTGGTCCCAGACCCGCAGGATGTCGCCGTTTGCATACTGCTCCCAGTCGGCGTCGGCGCCGCTGCGGTAGACCGTCGTCCCGTTGGAGAGCACGGCGAGGCCGTTCCACTCGGTGGCGCCGCTGCTGTCCAGCCGCCGGAGCGTGTCGCTGATGCTGCCGTAGCTGTCGAGCACCGACATGGTGTTGAGCAGCATCTGGCACGACCGCCGGGCGGAGCTTTTCTCCTTCTCCAGCGAGGCGCGGAAGGAGGAGCCGATGAGCAGGCTGCCGCCGATGCCGTAGGCCAGCGCCAGCAGCCAGACCATGCAGATGGTCATTTTGGTGCGAAATTTCATGCCGTTTTCTTCCCTCGCAGCCTCTGCGCCCCCCCCGGGCGCAGGCTCAAAGCTCCAGCCGGTAGCCCACCTTGCTGATGGCCTTCAGCTTCTTCTCCCAGCCGACCTTCTTGCGCAGGCGCTGGATGTGCAGGTCCACGGTGCGGCTCTCGCCGGTGTAGTCGCCGCCCCAGACGCGCTCGTAGATGGTCTCGCGGTACATGGCCGTGCCCGGATTCCGGGCGAAGAGCAGCAGGAGGTCGTATTCCTTCTTTGTCAGCGGGATCTCCTCGCCGCTGCGGCGGACCTGCATACTCCGGGTATCGATGGTCAGGTCCCCGGCCTCCAGCACACAGTCCACCTTGTTGTAGCGCCGCAGCACCACGTCCACCCGGGCCAGCAGCTCCAGCACCTCAAAGGGCTTGACGATGTAGTCGTCCGCGCCCATGCGCAGGCCCTTGACGCGATCCGTCACCGAGTTCTTGGCCGTGATGAAGATGACCGGGATGCCCAGGGGCCGGATGTAGTCCATCAGCTCAAAGCCGTCCACGCCGGGCAGCATCACGTCCAGCAAAATCAGGTCGAAGGGCTTCTCCTCCAGCAGGTCCGCGGCGGCGTTGCCGTCGTAGACGCAGGTGCAGCTGTAGCCCGCCCGGGTCAGGCTCATCCGGATCAGGTTGGAGATCGGCTTTTCGTCCTCGACGATCAGAATTTGAATCATGGCGCTCATCCTTTCTTTCCTTTTCAAACTACATCAAAACGGCATCAAGATTGCATCATGCGCGCCGCGCAAAAAAGCGGGGCGGCCCAGGCCGCCCCGTCCGGGCTTATTTCTCCTCCAGGATCTTGTTCAGCTCCGCCATGAAGCTGTTAATATCCTTGAACTGGCGGTACACCGACGCAAAGCGAACATAGGACACCTCATCCAGGGGCTTGAGCCGCTCCATAACCAGCTCGCCAATCTCCTCGCTGCGGATCTCCCGCTCCAGGGAGTTCTGCAAGATCTGCTCAATGTCGTCCACGGCCTCCTCCAGCCGCGGCAGGGACACCGGCCGCTTCTCGCAGGCCCGGAGCATCCCGTTGAGGACCTTGTTGCGGTCAAAGGCCTGACGGGTGCCGTCGCGCTTTACGACGATGATGGGCAGGCTTTCGACGGTCTCGTAGGTCGTAAAGCGCTTCTGGCAGGAAAGGCATTCGCGGCGGCGGCGGATGCTCGTGCTGTCCTCGGCATGACGGGAATCGACGACCTTGCTCTCCTGGTAACCGCAGTAGGGACACTTCATGGGGTTCTGCTCCTCTCTCTTTTCTCCGGAATTCACCGGAGAATTCCGTTTCTTTTGATTATATCAGACTTTTTCCCCCTTGTCTACCGGAACCTGCGCCTCCCCGCGCAGGGTGCCCAGCATACTCACCGGCGTGACACCGTTGGCCGCGAACACGTGGATCAGCGCCACGGCCCGCCGGTAATCCCCCGTCAGATTCCGGCACTGCTCCCGCCAGACCCGCCCGCGGCCCGTCAGCGCGATCTCCAGCCCGAAGGGTCCCTCCATCCGGTTGTCCTCCCCCAGCCGGGCCAGCAGGCAGTAGTCCAGCCGCAGCGCCTCCCCGCCGCCGCTGCACAGCATTTTCGATTCGATCTTCTGCTTTACCTCCATCTTTTTTCCCTCCCACACCCATTGAACCACATTTTTCCGGTCTGGAAAAGGAAAAAAATTCGCATAGTTCGACAGGATAATTCTGCTCGTTACCATAAAATTCCGGCATCCCCCATATCTTGTCCCCATTCCGCCCCCTTCGCCACAAGCGCACCGGGAACCCTGTCGAACGATTCTTCCCGCCGGGCCGTTCCGGCGACCGCGGGCACAAAAGGCGCGCCCCCAGGTCGTGTTTTTTCGACCCGGGGGCGCATCGCGTCATTTTTTCCAGTGCCGGAGCTGGGGCACGACGGCTTCCATGTGGGCGCGTACCTGGTCGGCAGGCCACCGGTCCGTGGCCAGGTGAGACGCACAGAAGTCGATGAGCTCCTCCGCGCTCCGGTAGCGGAATTCGCCGCCGGAATAGCACCACTTGCAGTACTCCTCGTTCAGCGCGCCGTCCGGCTCCCGGCTGAGCAGACCCTCCTCCAGCGGCATCCCGCAGCACTGACAGACGAGCTGCCGCGGCGCACCCAGCAGCGTATTGATGGAGACGTCCAGCACCCGCGAGAGCCGCTTCAGCGTCTCGGGATTCGGCACCGTCTCGCCGGTCTCCCAGCGGGACACGGCCTGGCGCGTCACATAGACCTGCGCCGCCAGCGCCTCCTGGGACAGGCCCTTCTCGATCCGGCGCGTCCGGATCACGTCCTTCGGTTCCATATTCGCTCACCCCCTGTAAGGATCATACCAGAACTGCGCCGGACGCGCAAGCAACCTGCGGTTGCGTCCCCGCGCGCCGCCCATGACGGACATCCTGCATGGCCCAGGCCGCACCGCTCCGGGCATGGCCGCAGGCAGAACGAACCGCCGTCCGGCGGCGGGTCCCCTCCCCGCTTGGCCGGTACGGCGGCTGTATGTTTCTCATGCGGCTCAGGCGAGACGCAGATCCTTGTTCTTGAGCTGAAGCTGGAGCCGGTCTGCGATGAGCGCGATGAACTCCGAATTCGTGGGCTTCCCCTTGGTGTTGGACACGGTGTAGCCGAAGAAGCGCTGAAGCGTTTCCAGGTCGCCGCGGTCCCATGCCACCTCAATGGCATGGCGGATGGCGCGCTCCACGCGGCTCGGCGTGGTGGAAAAGGTCTTGGCGACCTGCGGGTAGAGCACCTTCGTGATGGCGTTGATGACATCCATATCCGCCACGGCCAGCATGATGGCCTCACGCAGGTACTGATAGCCCTTGATGTGGGCCGGGACGCCGATCTCGTGGATGATGGACGTCACCATAGACTCGATGTCAACGGTGCTCTGGGCAGGCCCCTGACCCTTCCGGGCCGCGGCGCTCTCGCGCACCTCGCCCAGACGCTCGATCAGCGCCCGGGAATGATATGGTTTCAGCATAAAATACTGCACGCCGAAGCCCGTCAGCATGGACGAGATATATTCCGTCACAAACGTACCCGTCGCCAACACCTCAGGCCGGTTCTGCATTCCCTGCAGGGCCTTCAGAACGCCCATGCCGTCCAGCTTGCTCAGCATCAGGTCCAGGATCATCAGATCGGGATGAAGCTGTTCCGCCAGCTCGACGGCACGGAGTCCGTCATTGGCCACACCGACCACCTCATAGACACTGCCGACTTGCTCTTTCAGCTGCTCGCTGAATTCTTCACTTCCGTCCGCGATCAGGACGGTGGCTCGATTTTCCATATTGCTCCTCTCCTAATAGATCAGTTTTCCCCGGCCGGAGGATTTCTGTCGCTGCGATGTCTCTAATTTAGCATAAACGGCCATAATCTGCAAGGCATTTCCTCCAATTTCCAGAACAATTTGTCGACTGGCTTCG